>JBAUGM010000196.1:0-16636 GCA_049679725.1 Tepidisphaeraceae bacterium | reverse complement strand
GCCGACGGCTTTGCCAGCGGCCCACCCGCACGCGGCCACAACAACCTCCCGCCCGGGCTCGTCGGCGGTTCCAAACGCGTCAGCGGTACGACCGTCAGTCCCGTCGACGATGAGCCGCGCTTCCTCGACGAGCCCGACGATGAGGACGTGAGAACCGCGAGCTAAACTAAATGGGAGCGCACGATTCTCGAACGTTGCCATCCTGAGGTACTCCGAAGGATCTGGCCGATCTGTCGGTGAGGCCAGATGCTTCGGAGTACCTCAGCATGACACTGTGATCGCGACGATCGAGAATCGTGGCCGGCCATTTAGCCTAATGCGAATCCGGCTTGATTCGCGTGCTCCGATCCGGGAGAGGGGTAAGAGGGCGCCCACTTCAAACTCGCGATCAGATCAGCTTCTCCGCGCGCAGCCACTCGACGAAGCGGCGCAACCCTTCCTCGACGTTCACCTTCGGCTCGTACCCGATCAGCCGCCGCGCTTTGCTCACGTCGGCGTAGGTCACGATCGGCTCCGACGACGGCGCGGGCACTTCCTTCAGCACTGCTTTCTTGTTGAGCAGCTTCTCCAGGATCTGCACGAACTGCAGGTTCTCGACGGGCCGGCTGCAGCCGAGGTTGAGGATCTCGTAGTCGAGCGGCTTCTCGAGCGCGAGGATCAGGCCGGCGACGATGTCGTCGACGTACGTCCAGTCGCGCTTCATGTGCCCGCCGTTGTAGAGCGTGAGCGGCTCGCCCTTGAGGATGCTCATCGTCCACTGCCAGGGCATCATGTCGGGCCGGCCGTGGGGGCCGTAGACGTTGAAGAAGCGGACGATCGTCGTCGGCAGCTTCCAGAGGTGGGCGTAGCTGTAGGCGAACAGCTCCATCGCGCGCTTGCTCGCGGGATACGGCGCGAGCGGGCGATCGGCCTTGGCGTCCTCGGTGAACGGCACGGGCGTGTCGGCGCCGTAGACGGAGCCGGTGGAGGCGAGGACGCACGTCGGCCGACCGATGTGCCGGGCGGCGTCGAGGATGTGCGCCGAGCCCTGCACGTTCACCTCGCCGTACATGAGCGGGTGCTGCACGCTATAGCGCACGGCGGCCATGCCGGCGAGGTGGGCGACGGCGTCGGGCTTCCAGCGTTCGAACTCGGCCCGGACCTGCTGCGCGTCGCGGAGGTCGCCCTCGACGAAGTGGAATCCGGTGGCCTCGTGGAGGTCGCCCAGGTGGCGTTCCTTGTGCTCGCGCGCGTAGTAGGCGTCGAAGTTGTCGAACCCGATCACCTGATCGCCGCGATTCAGCAGCGCCCTGCTGAGCCGACTCCCGACAAACCCTGCCGCACCGGTCACGAACACACGCATCGAGGACACTCCGTGAGTAGAAGCCAGAAGCCAGGAGCCAGAAGAAATGCGGAAACGCTCCGCTTTTCCTACTGGCTTCTGGCTACTGGCTTCTGGCTACTACGATTCAATCTTCGAGCAGCAGATGCTCCGACGGGATCACGCGGAACACTTCTTCGGTGCTCGTTTCACCCTTGGCGACCTTCAGCAGCGCAGAGTGCCGGAACTCGAGCATGCCTTCCTCGACCGCCTTGGTGCGGATGTCGCGCGCGGGCTTGCCGTCGCTGATGAGGTTGCGGATGGCGCGGGTGACCGGCATGACTTCGAACACGCCCGTCCGGCCGGCGTAGCCTTCCATCCCGCAGGCGTCGCAACCTTTGGGCGCGAACAGCACCTTGCCCTCGTTGGGGCCGAGCCATTGCTTCACTTCGTCGAAGGTGTGCGGCGCATCGGAGAGGTCGAACGACAGCTTGCACTTGGGGCAGAACGTGCGGACAAGGCGCTGGGCGACGACGCCGCGCAAACTCGTCGAGAGGAAGTGCGAGTGCACGCCCAGGCTGCGCATGCTCTGCACGGCGCCGGCGGCGGCGGGGGCGTGGATGGTGGCGAGCACGAGCATCCCGCTGTTGGCGGCATGCACGGCGGTCTGGGCGGTTTCGGCGTCGCGGATCTCGCCTACCATGATCACGTCCGGCGACTGACGCAGCACGCTGCGCAGCAGCTCGGAGAACGTCAGTTGAATCAGCGGGTTCACCTGCGACTGCCGCAGCCCGGAGATCGAGTACTCGACGGGGTCTTCGATCGTGTTGATCTTGCGCGTGCCGTCGTTGAGCTTGATCAGCGAGGAGTAGAGCGTCGCCGTCTTCCCCGAGCCGGTGGGGCCGGTGATGAGCAGCAGCCCGGCCGGGCTCTCGACCATCGTGCGGAACTGCTGCGCCTGCTGCGGCGTCATACCGAGGTTGTCGGTTTGGAACAGCGTCGAGCCGCGGGCGAGGATGCGCAACGCGAAGTCTTCGCCGTAGATCGTGGGGATGCAGTTGATGCGCAGGTCGACGGTTTCGCCGGTGACGCGCTCGAAGATCCAGCGGCCGTCAGTGGGGCGACGCTTTTCGGTCAGGTCCATCCCGGCCAGCGCCTTGATGTGCGACATCGCGCGGCGCCCCGCGTCGACGGGCAGCACGCTGATCGGCTTCATCATGCCCAGGTGGCGCACGAGCACGGCGACGTGCTGGTCGTTGCTGACGAAGAACAAATCGCTGCACCCCATGCCGACCGCGTGATCGATCAGGGCGTCGACCTGCTTGTCGGTGGGGAACTTCGTCACGTCCAGCATCGAAGGCGCCCGCTGGCCGGCCGCGAGCTCGCTGGCGATGACGTTGGCGGCGGCGTTGGCCGCGCTGGCGGCGTTGGCGGCTTCCGTGGCGGCGGTTGTCCTGTTGAACATTTTATGCGGCTCCGATCGCAAACGCCCGGGCCGCCGCCTCGTTGTCCACGATGGGGACGACCTTCCCGATCTTCAGCAAGTCCAGCACCTGCTTCACCGCCGGCTGGACCGAGTGAATGACGAACACCCCGCCGTGGTTCTTGAACTCCTTGTGGCAGGAGATGAGCCACCCGATGGCGGTTGAATCGATGTAGTTGGTCTTGTCCATGTCGACAAGAACCTTATTGCTCGACCAGGTCTGGCCCATGACCTGCTCGAGGGGGTTCTTGCCGTCGGCCTGGAAGTCGTTCGAGGTGATGTTGCCGTCGGTGGCGACGCGGATGAAACCTTCCTTCTCGATCGAGACCAAGCTGAGTTTCATAGAGAGGTTTCCCTGCGTGTGGTTCGCGACCCGCGTGCGCGTGCCTGACTGTCGTGCGTCTTCCCGCGATCGGACGATGTGCGATGCGCGTTGCCCGCGAGTTCTCCCCGCGAGATCTCCCAGCGAGATCTCCCAGCGAGATCTCCCAGCGAGATCTCGTTGACTCTCGCGCGATCCTGCCCGCCGTCGTCCTCCCGCCCGGGCGTCTCTCGCGCGCCGTTATACCCTGACGCCGCTACCGTTGCCAGCAATGGCAACGTTATCGCAGGGCCTTTCAGTTTTCGATCAAAGGCGACCGCGAAGGGCGCGAAGCCGCCAAGGAGGACGCGAAGAATCGATCAGCGATTGCTTCGCGTCCTCCTTCGCGTCCATCGCGATCTTCGCGGTCGCCTTCCCTGGAGAACTGAAAGGCCCTGAACGTTATCGCGAGGGCTTCCGGAAGATCATCAAATGTTGTTGAGGAAGCGCGTGCTTCGTCTCCACGTGATCGAGCCCCGCCGCCGCCATCTCCCGCACCGCCTGCGCCTCGGTCATCTTGTGCAGTGGCTTGATGTGAACGGTCGGGTCCTCCGCCCGGTACTCGACGAGCACGATGCGCCCGCCCGGCCTCAGCGACGACACCACCGCCTGCATCATCTCGCGCGGATGGTCGAACTCGTGGTAGGCGTCGACCATGAGAACGACGTCGACCCCGTCCTTCGGCAGCTTCGGGTCCAGGGTCGTTCCGAGGACAGGCTCGACGTTGCCGACCCCGCGCTGCTTGGCATTGGCGGTCAACAGGTCGAGCATTTCCTGCTGGATGTCGACCGCCAGGACCTTGCCCCGCGGAACCTTCGGGGCCAGGCGGAAGGTGAAGTACCCCGTGCCCGCGCCGATGTCGGCCACGACGTCGGTCGGGCGCAGTTCGATGCTGTCGACGAGCAGCTCTGGCTTCTCCTCCTCTTCCCGCTCCGGCCGTTCGAGCCAGTCCGCCCCGCGATGACTCATGAAGTGGGCGATCTCCCGCCCCATGTAAAACTTGCCGATGCCGTCGCGGGTGGCGGGGCGGTACTCGTAGACGGCCGCCTGCGTCGTCGCGGGCCGCGTACTCGGCGCCGTGGCGACGGGGGCCGAGCCCACGAGCGACAACAAGGCGAGGGCGAGAAGGGGGAGCTTGGGCATCCGCGAAAGTGTATCGCGATGCGCGCCGCGATGCAGCGGGGCCACGGTAGGGGTCTGGCGCTCAATCGTGGCGATCTGATCTAACTCCCTCTCCCCGGAGTACCGGGGAGAGGGAGAAAGGCGGGGTCTTGATGCTCTTGGACACGTCGAGCTTGTACTGCTACCTGGACGCCGCCGACGCGCGGCACGCGCAGGCCGTCTCACTGCTTGATTCCGCCACGCTTCGCCTCGCTCATTACTACGTGCTCGCCGAGCTCGCTGCCCTATGCAACGCGCGCGGGGTCGAACGTCGCGTGATGCTGGAATTCGTCGAGGAACTGACCAACGACCCAGCCGTCACCGTGCATTGGGTCGGGCCGGAGCTGCATCGTCAAGCGATCGAGCTGCTGCGCCAACGGCCCGACAAGGCCTACTCTCTGTGTGACGCGATCAGTTTCCTGCTCATGCGCGAGCGTGGCGTCGCCGAAGCGCTGACCACGGATCATCACTTCCAGCAGGAAGGTTTCGTGAAGCTGCTTCCGTCGTAGGTTGGGTGGGGTGGGACGCGGCGTGAGCAGTCCCATGTCCGGCTCCCCGATGGCCGGCGGGGCGGTGGGTCCATGGGCGGGGTTATGCAGCGGCCGGACGGCCTCAATGGTTCATCTCACGAACAACCATCGCGTGGAATCCGAGTAGCACTAGCATCGCGCGGCCGGGAAAAGCTGCCCCCGTCGCGGTGGTCGTAATGCGCACACGTCTGCCGCTCTTTGACCAGAACCGCTTCGCCATCGTAAGCAGCACGTCAGAGCCGCTGGTAAACCGTAGTTGCTCGGTGAGCGTCAGGCCGCACCATCTGCCGCCCGAGTCCTTCAAGACCGCCGTGTCGTCTGAGAACCTGATCTCTCGTCCCCTCAGCGTTGCGGACAACGCGCCCTCAACATCAGAGTGCATGTGAGCTTCCGAGTCATTCACGCTCAGCACCCACCGCTGGTCGGCGTGCGACGCGAACACAACACCCCGACTGGCATCGCGGCGGAGCTTGTACTCATGGCCCGCGCGAGCGAGAAGCGTCGCTTCCCATTCATCCCTGGAGTAGTCCCACGACCACCGGAGCGTTTCGACGTCCGCGACCTGCGGTTGGTAGTCGAGAGGTGGTTGCTGCATAACTGTTCGGCGCGGGGCGCGCGATGGTGACGCATTACACCTTGCGCCGGCGCGACTTGTCAAACCAATCTTCTCCATCATATCAGCCGCAAAACGTGCCTTCGGTTCGGCAGACGGTCGGGGGGCGGCGACCTTCGCGCTGCGGCGGTCGGCCTTCACACCGGGGCGGGCGACCACTGGTCCGGCGGGGGCGAGCACGGACGAGCCGCGGGCGATCCGCATCCGCACGCGGGCGACCCATCATTTCGGGCGGGCGACCGCTGCTGGCGCGCGGGCGATCTCGTGATGCGACGGGGCGACCGCGCGCCACAAACGGGCGACGTTTTGTCACAAAAGGGTGCCCAATAACTCGCGCGGGTGGCGATCTGTGCGGGCGGCGCTTCAGTCGGGCGAGGAACCGGCCGATGCTGCGGATGGAGAACACATAGCCATGGCCGCCATCGTCCCCAATACCGCCAGCAGGAAGATCTCGTTCTTCTCCACGCACGTGCCCGTGTGGGCCGAAGACCCATCGGGGATCGGCACGACGGCCGAGCGCGTTGCGCTGGTGCAGTCAAAGGTCGACGCGGCGCGGGCAGCGCTGTTGGCGCGAGACCAGGCGTTCAGCGCGGCACGGTCGGCGACGTTGCGGTTGAAGACCGCGCTGGCCGAGCTCGGCGACGTCGGCGGACAGGTCATCGGGGAGATCAAGGCCAAGGCGGGTGTGGACGGAAGCGAAATCTACTACCGCGCGCGACTGCGCACGCCGGCGGATCCGTCGCCCATCGGGAAGCCGGGCAAAACGTCGAGCCTGTCGGTCGAGCTGAGCGGCGACGGCTCACTGCGCCTGTCCTGGAAGTGCAAGCATCCGCGCGGGGCGAAGGGGACGATGTACCAGGTCTACCGCGCGCTCGGCTACGACGGCGAGCCCGTGTTCCTCGGCGCCACCGGGAAGAAGAAGTTCACCGATGCGACGATCCCCGCCGGGACGCGCACCGTCATCTACCGCATCGTCGCCGTCCGCTCCACCGCCCGCGGCTCGGTGGCCGAGTTCCCCGTCAACCTCGGCGTCAGCGGCAAGATGCCGGCCCAGTTCCTCCCGCGCGATCAGTTCAACGCCGCGGCGTGAGCGGGGGCGATGGGGATGCCAGCGCGCAAGGTGCGCGCTGCACGCCGTGCACGTGTGAGTTTTTCGTGGCTTGGGCGTCTCGCCCGAGCATTGACATCGCCGTGCTGCCGGACAGCTCGGGCGGGACGCCCAAGCCACGAGAAAGATCACAGGCTCTCGGGATGACAATCGCGGAATTTCCCTGGTCCCTATGAGCGCAGAGGGCTCGACCAGCTTTGGCGTCGCGTGCGCCGGCGATGCATCAGGAATGCGCCGCCGACCAGCAGCGCGAGGCCTGACGTCGGCTCCGGCACGGCGGCGGTGCTGAGCCAGAGGTTGCTGATGGTGAAGTTCGAGTCGGCGAAGCTGGCGAATTGCAGGCCGGTGATGAGCGGGTTGTAGCCGAGGCTGCCGGTGGCGGTGAGCATCCAGTTGAAATCGGGGTTCGTGAAGTCGCCGACGGTTGCGCCACTGGCGAAGAACGAGGCCTGCATCGTGTTCGCGCCGGCGCCGTTGCCGGCGACCTTGCCGACGAAGAGGTAGGTCGTGTTCGTCGAGAGGCCGCCGAGGGTGGCGTCCTGACCCGTCGCGTCGGCTTCGCTGAGGATGCCGATCTGGCCGGTGAGTCCTTTGATCACGAAGTCGAACTGATCGGTCCCGACACCGTTGAGAAACTCCAGCGACAACGTGCGATTGCCGGAGGCCAGTTGCGTTGCGGTCAGTTGGTTCGCGTTCTCGCGCACGAGGAACGTGAAGTACAGGTTCTGCTGCTGCGCGGTGTCGAACGATTGGCTGAGATCCGCCTGCATCGACCGCATCGCGGAGTTCACGCCGGCGGAGACTTCGGTCGCGTTCTGGTTGCGGATCGTGACGAAATTGTTGCTGCGCTGGCTCGCGCCCGCGCCGGTGCCGGACCACGCGAGGTGGTTCGTGATTTCCTGCTTGAAGTTGCCGGTTTCGATGAGCTTGTTCTGCCCGTTGCGCGCGGCGCGCCAACGGCCGTTGAGACCCGTCGAGTTGTTGAAGCTTTCGAACGTGCCGGAGTACGCGAGTCGATCGGGCAGGTTGACGCCCAGCGCTGCATAGCGGCCGGCGAGCCAATCGGCGTCGGCCTGGTTGATGAAGCCGTTGCCGTCGCGATCGCCTTTCTCCCAGTTGCCGTTGAGGTAGAACGCGTCGAACTGCGCGGGTGTCGTCGCGCCGGTGTTCGTCGTGTTCGTGCCCATGTTGTTGGCGAGCGCGTTGGCGTCGGCGGCGCTGATGTCGCCGTCGAGGTTGAGGTCGGGGATGTCGCGCTTCACCATCGCGTAATGCTGCGCCACGCGATGCAATCCCATTACGTTCTGAGCATCGAAATGCATCGTCCAGCTGAACATGCCGGGCATGTTGCGCGTGATGGCGAGCTGCGCCTTGGCACGGATCCGTTCGCGGCTCTCGATCGTCCAGGTGCCGGTGCTGCTTCCGACCGTGCCGGTGAAGGTTCCCTGGTTGTAGGCGATGTTGGCGCCGGTGGCGACGATCTGGTCGAGCCCCACGGTGGCCGGGCCGTTATCGCCCCACGTGCCGAAGCCGATGGCCAACTGGTCGTCGGAGAATGCCTTGGCTGCGCCCTGTTGGGTGAGCGCCAGCTTCTGATCCGCGTACGTGCTGGTTGACGACGTGGAAAGGTGATAGCTCATGATGAAGAGCTGGTCGTACACCTTGGCGTCGAAGAGGCTGGTGTTGTCCCACGTGGTGTCGGTGCTGCCGTAGTCGCAGACGGAGATCTCCATGCCGAGCGGATTGATGGCCGTGCGGAGCTGGCGCGCGAGCTGCGTGTAGTTGCCCCATTCGGTGGCGTTGCTCGGTCGTTCCCAGTCGAAGTTGAACCCCTTGAGGTCGTCGGCCGTGCCCGCGCCGCCTTGCATGAGCGTCTTGAGCTGCGCGACGAAGTTCGCCCGCGCGGTGGGATTCGCGATCAGCGCTTCCCACGTTGCATCGATCTCGGGAAACGTGCTGTCGCCGGTCGTCTCGAACATGCTCAGGTGCAGCTTGAACGAGTTGTTCACCGCCTGCGTGCGCAGCGTCGCGAGCGTGTTGACGTACGATGACGACGCGGGGGCGATGTTGCCGCTGGCGTCGGGGCGATAGCCGCCGAAGTAGAGGACGTCGGAGACGTGCGAGTACAGGCCGCTCGTCTGAAAGCTGGTGATCTCGGAACCGCTGGTCCAGTACGGGATGTAGCCCCAGATGCGGAAATCCGCCGCGTCCCAGGCGGAGGTGGATGACTGTTGAGCGTGAACGAAAGTGGGGGCGCTCATCAGCCCCGCGACGGCGGCGAGGCAGATCGAACCGGCCCGAGGCCAACGAGGCAAGCGCTTCTTCGAAATTGGCATGTCTCACTCAAAAGGCCGGCTCGGGCTCCCGGACCAGCACACGCCCCTTTTTCCGACTCACGCCCGCACGCTATTGCCCGGAGAATACCAGACGAAGAGCAGAAAACAGAGAGAATCTGCCGCCGACGATAGTAAATCGCGCTTGTCGCTGTAAATCGGGCGAAAGGTTCCTTCTTTCGCAGCGGCCGGACCCGCGGTACATGAGTACGGAGGCAGGGCGGCGCATGGCGGGTCGATCCTACTGAGCGGACTCAATGCCGAGACGTCCAAAGTACATCCGCTTCGGATCGACCTCACCCTTCTCCACGCCGGCTTCCTTGAAGTACTCGACCTTGTCGCCGATGCCGTCGGTGGAGCCCTGGGAGCTGCGGTAGTTGAAGCCGATGCGCCGGCCGTCCTTCTCGACCCAGTTGAGGAAGACGACGCTGTGGCCGCTCCTGGTGCGCCAGAATTGGAGGAAATCGCCGGGCTGCGCTTCGTCGGCCGTGACCTGCTTGCCGATGCCGAGGTTGCCCAGCGCGACGGCGCACTGTTTCTCGGCGATGTCCTTCTCCTTCACCGCGCCGTACCACTCCTTCTGGAAACGCTTGACCTGCTCGATTGTCTTCCCTTCGAGCAGTCCCGCCTCGGCGGCCGCCTTCATGACGACGTTGAACGTGAAGCCGCAGCAGTAGGTGCCGCCCTGGCCCTTGGCGAGGATGCGCGTGTCCTGGAAGCGGATCTCCTCCGGCGTGCCGGTGCCGCCCCATTTGACGTTGTAGCCGCCGCCGTCGGGGAAGGTGCGGGCGAGGGTGACGATGTCCAGTGCCGGCTTGGTATCGCGACGATCCGCCGCGTGACCGAAGATCGCGGCAATCAGGATGGCGAGGGTGAACGCCGCTTTGCGCATCATGGGAGGAGTTTAACCTCGCGCTGCGCCTAACGCAGCTTCACCGTCGCGATCGCCATCGCCGCGAGGATCGCGCCGATCAGCCAGAAGCGGATGACCACCTGCGTCTCGGTCCACCCCTTGCGCTGGAAGTGGTGGTGGATGGGGGCCATGAGAAAGACGCGCCTCCCTTCGCCAAAGCGGATACGCGTGTACTTGAAGTAGTAGCGCTGAATGAGGACCGACAGCGCCTCGGCCACGAACACGCCGCCGATGAGGACGAGCGTGAACTCGTGGCGGATGACGAAGGCGATGTAGCCGATCAACCCGCCCAGCGCCAGCGAGCCGGTGTCGCCCATGAAGACCTTGGCGGGCGGACAATTGAACCACAGGAAGCCCAGGCACGCGCCCAGCATCGCGCCCGCCATCACCGCGAGCTCGCCGCTGGTCGGAACGATCGGCAAGAGCAGGTAGCGGCCGACCTCCGGGATGCCCACGAGCAGCGCGAGCACGAGGAACGCGAAGCTCGAGATCGACATGCACCCCGCGCAAAGCCCATCCAGCCCATCGCTGAAGTTGACGGCGTTGCTGAAGCAGACGATCACGCCGGCGCCGAGAATCGTGAACGGGATGATGCCCATCACCCAGACGTGGTACTTCACGAACGGCAGGAATAGCGCGTGCGCCGGAATCGCGTTCTCGCGCCCGTGGCGGAAGGTGAACATGGCGAGGATCAGCGCGAGCCCGATCTGGCCGATCAGTTTCTCCACCTCGGTCAGCCCCGTGCGGCTGCCGGCGCTTCGCCCGGCGGTGAGCTTCAGCCAGTCATCCGATGCGCCGATCGCGCCCATGCCCAGGACGCAGACGAGCCCCATCGCCACGTAAAAGTTGCGCAAATCCGCGAGCAGCAGCGTCGTGATCACGATGGCTGCGATGATCAGCAGGCCGCCCATGGTGGGCGTCCCCTTCTTGTCCTTCATCAGCTTGTCGACGTCGGCCTGGTCGAACTTTGCGAGGTCGCCGAGCTTCCGCGCCCGCAGCCACGCGATGACGCGCGGCCCGAACGCGATGCAGATCGAGAAGCTCATCAACACGGCAACCGTCGCCTGGAACGTGAGGGCGTTGAAGACGCGGAGAAAGCCGAGGCCGTGCGCTTGCAGCCAGTCGCGGTATTCGTTGACGAGAAGGTAGAGCATGGCGCTTCTGGTCCCCTCGCCCTGTACTCAGGGAGAGGGTTAGGGTGAGGGCTTGCTTCGATCCGTTCGGTCCGAGGTGAATAGAAGCAGGCCCTCACCCCGGCCCTCTCCCTGCGTACAGGGAGAGGGTGAAAGACTTAAGACGCGACCTTTCGGGCACGCGATGGACCCGGTGCGACTTCCGCCAGCGCGGCGGCGATCGTTTCGAGGCGGATCGTACGGGACGCTTTCAGCAGCACCAAGTCGCCCGGCTTCGCCGCCTTGCACACGACCGGCGCGGCGGTGGGGGCGTCGGGGAACGCGCTGATCACCTTCTCGCTCATCCCCGACTTCTGCGCCGCCTCCGCGATCAGCGCACCCTTCGGCCCGACGCACACGAGCATGTCGAGCTTGCACGTCGCGGCGAACTCCCCGATCTCGCGGTGGTAGCGGTCACTCGATTTGCCCAACTCGCGCATCTCGCCGAGCACCGCGATGCGCCGACCCATCGTCGGGAGGGCGGCGACGGTTTCCAGCGCCGCACGCATCGAGTTGGGGTTCGCGTTGTACGCATCGTTCAGCAGCTTGATGCCGCGCACCTCGTCCAACTGCAATCGCATGTCCGGGCCCTCGGCGGTGGCGAGGGATTCGATGATTGCTTCTTCGCTGATGCGCAGGCGCCGCGCCACCGCGATGGCGGCCAGCGCGTTGGCGGCGGTGTGCTTGCCGAGCATGGGGACGAAGACGTCGCGGCTGCCGTTGAGCTTGAACGTCACGCCGCGCTCGGTGCACTCGATGTTGCTGGCGAACAGGTCGTTGTGGTCGCCGAAGCCGAAGGTGACCTTCTGGCCGGGATAGTGGGCGATGGCGTCGACGAGATCGCGATCGTCGCCGTTGACGATGAGCAACCCCTTGGGGTTCAGCCCCGCGATGATCGTCGCGTTCTCGCGGCGGACGCCCATCAGGTCGTCAAGGAACTCCAGGTGCTCGGCGCCGCAGTTGGTGATGACCGCGATGTCCGGGAGGGCCATGTCCGTCAGGATGCGGATCTCGCCGTGGTGGTTCGTGCCCATCTCGAGCACGAGGTAGTCCTGGTTCGGGTCGGCGGGAAAGATCGCGAGGGGGACGCCGATGTCGTTGTTGAAGCTCTTGGGCGATGCGCTGCCGCGCAGCTTGGCGCCCAGCGCCGTGTGGATGAGGTACTTCGTGCTCGTCTTGCCGTTGGAGCCGGCGACGCCGATGACCTTCGCGCGCATGTGCTTGCGGACATAGCGGGCGAGCATGCCCATCGCGGTGCGCGTGTTGGGCACCTGGATCAGGTGAACGTTGGGCAGCGGCTGGGGGAGCGGTCCTTCGACCAGCGCCGCGATCGCGCCGCCCGCCGCGGCTTGCGAGAGGAACTGATGGCCGTCGAAGTTCTCACCGCGCAGGGCTATGAAGAGCGATCCCGGCTCGATCCTTCGCGTGTCCGTGCAGACGCAGCTGATCGACTGCGGCGACTCCTCCGGCTGCGGCGCGAGGAACTTGCCTCGCACGGCCTGGCGGATCTGCTGGATCGTGAGGGGTTTCATGGCAGTTTCGAATTCCAACAGATGCGTGAGCTGTCATCCTGAGGTACTCCGAAGGATCTAGCTGCAGCGAAGGGGACTTCTCGCTCGTGGCCAGATCCTTCGGAGTACCTCAGGATGACAAGGGGGCGCGTCATGGTGATCAGGCCGCCGTCTTCTGCTGCAACACCCTCATCGCCTCCTCGACGTCGTCGAAGTGGTGCTTCTCCTTGCCGAGTATCTGATAGTTTTCGTGGCCTTTTCCGGCGATCAGCACGATATCGCCCGGGGCGGCGTCGGCGAGGACGCGCTCGATGGCCCTACGCCTGTCAACTTCGACACAGACCAATTTGTCGGTATCCGCAGGCAGCCCGGCGACGATTTCGTCGAGAATTTGCTGGGGATTTTCCGTGCGCGGGTTGTCGCTTGTAATGTAGACCTCATCGGCGAGGCGCTCGGAAATCCTGGCCATGCGCGGGCGTTTCGTGCGGTCGCGATCGCCGCCGCAGCCGAAGAGAACGCGGAGCCGGCCGCGGTTTTTGCAGAGGGGACGGAGGGCGCCCAGGACGTTTTCCAGCGCATCATCCGTGTGCGCGTAGTCGACGAGCACGGCGAAGTCCTGACCCGCGCGCACCTGCTGTAGCCGTCCGGGCGCGCCGTTGCAGTCGGCGAGCCCCCTGGCGATTTGGTGCACGCTCAGGCCGCACGTCTCGCCGACCAGCGCCGCGGCGGCGAGGACATTCTCGATGTTGTGCTTGCCGATCATCGGCATCGACACTTCCGCGCGTCCGTCCGGCGTGTGCAGGATGAAGTGCGTGCCCGTCGCCGTCACCGCGATGTCGCGGGCGCGGTAGTCGGCCTTCTTCCCAAAACCGAAGCGGATCACGCGCGAGCAGCAATCCTGGATCATCCGATCCGATGCCTTGTCGTCAGCATTGACCACGGCGACGGCCTCGGCGTCGAGCGACGAGAACAGCTGCGCCTTGGCGGCGGCGTAGTTCTCCATCGTCTTGTGGTAGTCGAGGTGATCGCCGGTGAGGTTCGTGAACGCCGCGCCGGCGAACTGCACGCCGGCGACGCGTCCCTGATCGAGCGCGTGGCTCGACGCTTCCATCGCGACGGCGCGGCAGCCCTTGTCGCGCATCGTCGCGAGCAGGTCGGCGATGTCGCAGGCGGCGGGGGTGGTCATCTCCGCCTCGCGGCGCGTTCGGCCGTCGTCGATCTCGACGGTGCCGATCATCCCGCAGCGCTGGTTCACCTTCCCGAGCAGGTGGCGGATGAGGTAGGTCGTGGTCGTCTTGCCGTTGGTCCCGGTCACGCCGAAGACGCGCATCGTCGCGCTCGGTGAGTCGTGTTGAAGGTGGGCGAGGATCGACGCCGCCGCGCCGGCGTCCTTCACGACGATGCAGGGGAGGGGCGAGCCGGGGATCTTCGCTTCGCAGACGACGGCGACCGCGCCGCGCGCCTTGGCGTCGGCGACGTACTTGGCGCCGTCGGTCTTCGCCCCGCCGCGCGCGACGAAGAGATCGCCGGCGGACACCTGCCGCGAGTCTTCGCGGACTCCGTTGATTTCCGTGTTGGGAATACCGGACAGCGAAAACGACGAATCGAACTGCCGGAGCAGTGTGTGCAGCAGAAGCATCGGAGCATCCCTTCCCCGTGAGGCCCGTGAAACCCCATTCGCCTCAATCGTGCGGGCCGCCCTGCCCGCGCGGTTGGAACCTAGCATGGAGTACGGACCAATTCAACGGGGTTTGCGATCGCAAACGAATCAGCGCGGGTGCGCACCCGCTGATTCTTTTTCGACAGGGGAGTGGGAGGGGGATGAGAAGATGACGTGGGTGCGCAAGTTTTGCGGGACGGTTGAGGAAGCGATCCCCGGGACTGCGCTGCGCTGCGCCCGGGGCGTAGCGCAGTCCCGGGGGTTCTTCGAGTTATCATCCCTTGAGACGGATCAAGGTTCTTCGCGTCCCCCTGCGCCGAGATACAGGACGTCGCCCGACTTCACCTGCTTCACGGGCAGTGGGCGCGTCGCGAGTTGCTGCTTGCTGGTTGCGAACAGCGGGCTGATCTCAATGGTCGCGTCCGGTTCCGCGTTCCTTATCGCGATTTGCACCCCGGCGCCGCTGAGCCACCGCGCCGCCCGACGAATCTGATCGCGCCGGCACGTCGCGGGCGAATCGACCCCCTGGGCGTTCTTCACCGGCGAGAACTCCTCCGCGCGGTCCGTCTCATAAACGATGGCATTCTTCGCCAGCGGGATCGCGTCGAAGACGAACTGCTCGAGCTTCACCGCGTTCGGCTTATCGGGCTTGACCGGAGTTCCCGCCTCGTCCACGTACGGCACCTTCTTCTCCGCCCGGTGCCACACCAGGCTCAACCGGCCGCCTTCGTTGAGCCGTTCGATGAAGGACCGGCGCAGGGCATGGATCGCAATCGACCCGGCGTTGAACTTCAGGCTGCCGTCGGGGTTCGTCTGCCGGGCGAGGCTTTCGGGGAGATCGCTGTACTCGATGACCTGCAGCGTCCCATCGCCCATCACGAAGTTTCCGACCTTCTCCAGCGCGTTGGCCTTGGGGATCGTCTTGGAGCTCATCTCGCTGCCGCTCAGGTCGTGAAGGCCGAGGAAGAGGGGGTCGATGCAGTGGACGAGGGGGTTGTCGACCTGGAAGTAGGAGAGGTGCTCCACGCCGCGCTTCGTCATGTCGGCGAGCGCGCCGCTCTTGTGCAGCGCACGGAGCGATCCGCCGTGCCCGTCGGGGCTCAGGGCGAGCGAATCGAGCTCGGCCAGCAGGAGTTTCCCGTCCGTCGAGAACGCCGGCATCATCCCCTGCTGGAAGAAGAGGATGTGGCGCGGGTCGTAGCCGAAGTAGGCATTCGCCTTGAAGAACTCGCGCGTCCGGGCGTCGTTGACGTCGCTGGTCATCACGTACCACGCGATCGCGCACCCGCAATCGCGCGAGTGCGCCAGAAGTTGCTCCGCGAACACCTGGAACAGCGGCTTGCTCTTGATCGGCGTGACCGGGTACTCGCCCTTGGGGCCGTCATAGCCGAGGCGCGTGCCCTGTCCGCCGGCGACGAGGAACGCCGCGACCTGCCCCGCCTTGAGCAGCTCGTGGCCTCGTTTCTCCGCGTCGCGATAGAGCTGCTGCTGATCCGGTCCTGGGACGCGCGGGTACGTCTTCACCGGCTGGATCTCGCTCGGCAGCGGCAGGGGGGTCTTCGTGCGGACCTGGGATTGGGCGAGTTCCTCCAGGCCGTCCAGGTCGAGCGCTTCGAGCTGCCTCATCAGTCGTTCGCGCCGGGCGGGTTCGAGTCTGTCGACGAAGCGCAGCACGTGACCCTGTCCGATCGATTCGAGTTTCTGCTTCAGCGCATCGTTACTCATGATGTTTCGAATGCCTCCGGACAGTGCGTCGCACACGCGCGCATGCTACGCCCCTTGCGCCAAATGGAAAAGCCCAGGCCTTAAGGCCTGGGCTTCTGCGGATGACACAGTGGACGTTGAAGCGCGCGCGGGCTCGGGTGGCGCGCCCGGTCACGATGCCAGTCGCATCTTCGCTTCGTCGAACTTCTTCCGCGCCTGGATCGACATGCCGCGGATCCAGACCGTGACCTTCTGGTGGTTGCGCGCGGACGAGAGCAGCCCGCGCAATCCCCTGGGCGCCTCGTTCACGACGTACCCGATCGACATCGCCGGGCGCTCGCGCACGATCTCGACGACGGGGCGGCGACCGGTGATCGCGGCGTACATCGCCAGGTCCTGCTCGCTCACGTACGTGCTCGCGTGGACCTGCTGGACCTCGACGTCGAAGGTCGGATCGGTCCCGTGCGAATCGAGGTGCCGGCCGTCGTCGTCGTGTTGATCGTCGTGCGACTGCTGCTCGTCGTGCATCGAATGCTCCTTGCGGCGACCGCGCCGCGCGCCCCCCAGGGGCGCGCCGGCGCGGCTCACAAGGTTTATCCGCCGCGCGGTCGCGAATTCTTGAGCGGATCGGAGCAGTTCGAATCAGGCGAATGCGTCCCATAACAGCCCGTGGCGAAACCCCAGTTGACGGCGGCGGGTGATCGCGCTGAAATGTGCGGCGTCACGGAGGACTCTGCCCATGGCTCTCGGTAAGCGCAAGCCCATCCAGCAACCGCTGTTCATCACC
>JBAUGM010000195.1:0-18439 GCA_049679725.1 Tepidisphaeraceae bacterium | reverse complement strand
CCTCGGCCACGACAAACGCTATTGGATCTGCCTCGAGGCCGATAACCAGTGCATCGGCGGCGTCCTGTGGGGCGGAATGGCCGGCGAGGGGCAGCGGCTGAGCACGCAGATCCAGGAGCTCGAAGCGCTCGCCGCGGGGTGGGGCCTGGCGCTGCGCACCGCACAGATCCGCGAGGAGGCGCGCACGCTTTCCGAGCAACTCGCCGAGGCGAACCGTCAGTTGCACAACGCGCAGACGGAGATCCTGCGCAGCAAGACCATGATCAGCGTCGGCGAGATGGCCGCCGGCGCTGCCCACGAGATGAACAACCCGCTGGCCGTCATCTCCGGCCGGTCACAGTTGCTGGCCCAGACATTAACCGACGGCAAGGCCAAGGCGTCGGCCCACCTCATCTACGAGCAGTCGCACCGGCTGACCGACATCATCACGGAGCTGATGGACTTCGCGAAGCCCGCGACACCGGCGCCCGTGCCGACCGACCTTGCCGAATTGATCGATCGTGCGCTCCATGAGGCCAAGATGCAGCTCGATCCGGCCGATAGGAGCATTGAGGTCACGCTCGGCGACTTGCCCACCATCCTGGTGGACAAGCAGCAGATAGCGGCGGCGCTGACGGAAGTCATCGACAACGCCCTGCACGCGACGGACCCGAAGAAGGGCCACATTACGATCCACGCGGCATTCGATCCGTACTCGCTGCGCGTGGTGATGACGGTGGCCGACAACGGAATTGGAATGGACGAGGCGACGCTCAAGCGCGCGTTCGACCCATTCTTCAGCAGTCGCAAGGCGGGCCGGCGCCGGGGCATGGGGCTGGCCAAAGCATTGCGGTGGGTCGAGGCGAGCGGCGGGAGCATCCGCCTGGAGAGCCGCCCCGGCCAGGGAACGCGGACCATGGTCCTGCTCCCCGCACTGGACAGACGCAGTCAGCCACGGTCGGCGAACGAGCGCAAGGCGGCGCAGTAGCGCAGAGGCGAAATGCGTGTCGGAGTAGGGAGTGTCGGTGTGTCGGTGTGAGTTCACTCCGACACCCCCACACTCCGATACCCCGACACATTTGTTCCGGGAGAGGGTGACGAATGCCTGCGAAGACGACCGCCACAACCACGGCCAGCGCCACCGAAACGCGCCCACGGATCCTCGTGGTCGACGACGAGCCCAACCTCGTCGAACTGGTCGGCGAAGTCGTCGGCAGCGGCATGAGCTGCAGCGTCATCTCCGCCAGGACCCTCGCCGAGGCGCGCAAGCTCCTCGCCACCGAGCCGATCGAGCTGCTCGTCACCGATGTGAACCTCCCCGATGGCGATGGCACGTCGCTGCTCGCCACGCTCCGTCAGAAACAGCCGCACGCCAGCGCCATCGTCATCACGGGCGCCCCCAGCGTCGACCGCGCGATCTCCGCGCTCCGCGACGGCGCCCTCGACTTTCTTCCCAAGCCCTTCACCGCCAAGCACCTTCAGGAACGCGTCAAACGCGCCCTGGTGCAGCAGTCGATCATCGCCAAGAAGGAAAAGCGCCTCGATCGCCTCCGCGTCGCCGTCAAGCGCCTCAACGAGGCGCGGCGGCTCGTCAGCAAAAAGGTCGACCTGCTCTGCAACGACCTGATCACCGCCTACGGCGACCTCTCCAAACAGCTCGACGCCGTCCGCACGCAGGAGGGGTTCCGCAAGCTGCTGGCCGAGGCGAAAGACCTCGAGCAACTCCTCTGCCACGCGATGGACTGGATGCTCCGCCAGCTCGGCTACAGCAACGTGGCCGTGTGGCTCGCATCGGAAGACAGCGCGTTCCAGCTCGGCGCGTACATGAAGTACACGACGCCCGGCCAGCCCGCGCTCACCGAGGCGATGCGCACCGGGTTGGTCCCCATGGTCAACCGCGAAGGATTCCTGCACTTCTCATCCGATGAGGCGAAGAAGATCCTCACGGCCGATGAGCTCAAGCACATGGCGGGGCAGACGATCCTGGCGTGCAACTGCACCTACCTGGGCGAATCGCTCGCGGCGGTCATCCTCTTCCGTGAGGCCAACAGCCCCTTCACCCACGAAGACGCCGCCGCCCTCCGCGCGATCGCCCCGATCTTCGCGACCGCGCTCGCCTCGGTCGTCCGCGGCGACGAAGACGACGACGCGGAAGTCGAAGGCGACAGCGCCGGCCCCGCCGACAACACGCCCTTCGACAACACGCTCGACAACGACGCGCCGAAGGACAAGCCGAAGAAGCCGAAGAAGGACGACGCCGACTGGTGGAAGCGCGGCGAAGCCCCGCCGTTCTGAAGAAAGTTCCAAGAACCAAGAGCCAAGAGCCAAACAAGCTCCAAGAACCGAACGAGGAAAACGAAGCCCAGCGCCGCTTTCTCAGCGTTTGGAGCTTTCTTCCTTCGGTGCTTGGAGCTTGTTTGGTTCTTGGGATTTGGTTCTTGGAGCTTCCCGCGCCGCGGCCGCTTTCTTTCATTGCCCACTCCGTGCGCGGCCGATACCATCTGTCAGACGGATGTGTTCTGCGGTGTTCGAGATTGGGAGCACTTATTTGTCAGACCTATAATCAACCCCAGGGGATAGCCGCCCGTTCGAACGCACGACGGCAGCATTCGCCGGTGAGTATGCCCGGCGGATCAGAGACCGGAAGCGAACGGCGGGACGAACAGGAGAACCCTCCTGATTCGGCTATGACCCACCTTACGAATAGGGTTTGACGAATCCGCTCCCACACGACAGGTGTGGATCAGTCCGTTTTCGTCCGTCAACCGGCGACTTGATCGCCGGTCTTTTTTGCGCGCACAGGGGAGATGAAGACGAGCGCAGAGACGCAGAGAACGGGAGGTAGGAGGAGTAATACCAATCAGGTTGAATCTCGAGCTTTGTCCAATCTACCTTTGCTGTTTTTTCTCCTCCGACCTCCTCACCTCTGCGTCTCAGCGTTCGTCTTCCGCCTGTTGTTTTTCCGCGTCACGTCAATCGCAGCTCGAACAACCGAATCGGCTTCTCCCGCGTGTCGACGCGCTGCTCGTGCCGCGTCAGCGTCCAGCCGCGCGAGCTGATCCACTCGATGAACAGATCCCCCGTCTGTCGCCCCGGCTCGCCGAGGAGAATCGCGCCGCCCGGCGCCAGGTGCGCGCGCCAAAACGGCTCCAGAAAATCCCACTGCTTGCGCTCGTAGAGGATGTCGGCCCCCAGGATCAGGTCGAAGCGCTCATCGAGATGATCGGTCTGCCAGTTCAATCGCCGCGTGCGAACCCGATCGCGCCACGGCAGCGCGTTGAGCCGCGCGAACAGCAGGGCGGGCGATTCGAGATCCGCAAACAGCACCCGCGCCCCCAGCGCCGCCGCCACCGTCCCCACCAGCCCCATGCCGCAGCCGAGGTCGAGGACGCTGGCGCGGGAGGTAGGGGGTAGGGAGTGGGGGGTGGGGAGTGAAGGCGATGGCGTGACGCTTCCCTTTTCCGACCCACTACCTCCGACCTCCCACCCCCGGCTTTCTTCCACACCCCACCCCCCACTCCCCACTCCCCACCTCTTCACGAGCCACGCCCCCATCCCGATCGCCGAGTCCCACAGCTCGGCCCAGTACGGCAGATGAAGCTGATCCGCCGGCGCGCGGACGCCGCTGACCCGCTCCAGCCGATCCTCCTCCTCCGCGACCTCGTCGAGCACCCGATCCGGATCCGCCACACGGGTGAACGGCAGCACCACCCCGCCGAACGTAAACGCCGTCTCCTTCACGACGTATCGCCGGGCGATACGCTGACGCAACCGACCGGCCGCAGCGGGGAAAGGGTGGTCCATCAGCGCCGCCCATGGTAGCTCCATCTCCGGCGCCGGCACATCCGAGCAACAAAATAATATCAGACTTGACGTTTAATATATTTGCGGGTAGGTTAAGAAAGACGAGCGAAGGCTTTCTGCGCCGCTCGCCCGCCACATCTGCTTCGGACATCGTGCGGTTCACTTCAACTCGGAGTCGGTCATGCGCAACGCCTCTTTCGCCCGCCGCCGCGGCTTCACGCTGGTCGAATTACTCGTGGTGATCGGAATCATCGCGCTGTTGATCTCGGTCCTGCTGCCGGCGCTGAACGCCGCCCGCAAGCAAGCGGACAAAGTAAAATGCCTCTCCGCGATGCGACAGATCGGCAACGCCTACTTCATGTACTCCGCGGAGAATCAGGGCTGGTGGCCGGTGTCAAACCACTTCTGGATCAACCCGCCCAACGGAACCATGCCTACCGGGCGCGACAAGCGCTGGCACGATTTCATCGGCAAGTATCTGATGGGCCCGACCAAGGTCACCGATTCCGGCGGCGTCGACCATGCGGACACGCTGATGAACCATAACGGAACGATGGGCTTCCCCCAGCTCAACTCCGTGTTGCTCTATTCGACTTGGGGCGAGTACGGGAACCAGTGGGACCCCGTCTGGATCGGCACCTTCCGCGATCGGACCAATGTCCTTTGGGGCTGCCCGAGCTGGCGCCGCTGGACCAATGCGACCAACGTGAACCTGTACGCCCATCCGGGTTACGCCATGAACTTCCACCGCGACGAGCCTCGCGCCTGGCAGAACCACCCGAACATCAGCATGCCCAACCCGGTTGCCATCGCCTATTTCGGCACGCGGGCGTACATCAATGAAAACACCGCGGCAGGTTCGCTACGACCAGGGAAGTACTACAAGCAGACGCAGTGGACGCGCGCGGGCGAGCGTGCGCTGATCGTCGAGAGCGTTCATGCCAACTTGATCGTTGCCCATACCCCCATGATCACCACCGGCTGGCCCTATCGCCCGGACACGGGTGTCCCACTGATTCAGCGGCCGGACACCGCGACCTGGTCCGTGGACTTCAACCGACACGGCAAGCGGGCCGAGGGCAACCTGGAGACCGACCCCTCCATGAACCTGCTTTTCTGCGACGGCCACGCGACAACCGCCAGCTCACGCGACGTCTACCGCGCGCTGTTCATGCGTTAAGGCGCGAGTTCACGGCGATTCCGTCCGCCAAAAAACCTCCCCATGCCGCCGGCTCCCACGCGGCGGCATGGCATGCTTCCGCATTTGAAACATACGCCTCCGGGGAGATTTTTCTTGTTTTCCCGATTCGCGAATCTATGCTGTCGCACTTACTGACGGCCCCGTTGGAAATCCGTTCGTGAGGGCGATTCCACGGGCCGCAGCACGTCAGTTTCTGCCCGCTTCCCGCGGGGAGTTTTTTAGTTCGGGAGACGTCACATGTCCGCTCCATCCGCTTTTCGAAAAACCCGTGGTTTTACGTTGGTCGAGCTCCTCGTCGTCATCGGGATCATCGCGATCCTGATCTCGTTGCTGCTACCCGCTCTCCAAGCTGCTCGGCGACAGGCTAACACCGTCAAGTGCTTGGCGCAGATGCGAAACTTCGGCAACGCCTTCATGATCTATGCCGTGGACAACCAAGGCTATTTCCCGATGGCGTTCCACAACTACCCCGATGCGGTAAACCCCGCTGTTGTCCGCAATAAGCGGTGGCACGACTTCATCGGCAAGTACTTGAACAACGGGAAGCCGGTCAACGCCGATGGTACGGGCGTCGCCAACGCCGGTCAGGATACGGTGGACACCCTCAAGCAGCAGCGGAGCAGCATCTTCTGGGGTTGCCCATCGTGGCAGGAGTATCAGAGATCCTACATCGTCACGACGTACCCGACCTATGCCCGCAACACGACCACGAGTGCCGTCCACATGGGTTACTCGATGAGCCCATACACGTGGATGCCACGCGGCACCGGTCTCGCCACAATGACCAACGGATATCGGTCTTGGGCATACCGAAGCACGGCCACTTATATTCCGAGAGACGGCGGTTGGTACTGGAAGCAGTCGCAGTGGAAGCGGTCCGCTGAGCGTTGCCTCGTAGCTGACAATACGCATCGCGACATGTCGGTGACACCGTCGAACATGCCCTGGTGGTCCAACCTCGTGAGCGGCGGTACAAGTTGGGCGGGCAAAGAGATGCCGCCGGTCCCGGACATCTGGACCTTCACGCTCGACTTCAACCGCCACGGGAAGAATGCCATCGGGAACAAGTACACGGAGCCGAGCATGAACATGCTGTTCGTCGACGGGCATGCTGCAACGGTGAGTTGCAAGCAGGCTCACTACGCCGTCTCCTTCAACCCGGCGCTCAACGTTAACTAGGCCACGCTACCGATTTCGAGAGACACATAACCGCATCGAATCAACGAGCAAGCGGCACCCATCTTAGGGCTGCCGCTTGCTTTTCTAGTGCGCATGCGTACGCAATGTCGCCGCCACGGCAAGTGCCCGCGAGGCGTATCAGGGTATTCGGCTCAACTTGGCCCCGACGCCGATTTCTACCGGCAACGAAATCTCATGAGGGCGGCATCCGCTTGTGGATGCCGCCCCTCCTTTTTTTGCACGCTGCGGATGGCGCATCCCCGCCGGGCGTGTTTCCTGGAATAGTTTGCCTGCCGCGGACGGTTGATACATTGAATATTTGCTGGCGGTGGCGTTGCGAATCTGCGAGAATGCCCGCCATGTGACAGATCGCGGCATACAAAAGGCCGTAGTCACGTTCCGCCGTGCTCGGCGGGAGATCCGGGGGTCAGTCGAATTGAACAAGGGGGTGTAAGTTCAGCCGCCGAGCCCCGCTCGCCGGTTGATTGCCCGGGAGTGTGCCATGTCCCCCTCTCCTCGTTCCCGTCGAACGGGCTTCACGCTCGTCGAACTGCCTGCGAATGGGAAACGCGCAGCGTTTACCCTCGTCGAACTGCTCGTGGTCATCGGCATCATCGCGCTGCTGGTTTCGATGCTCCTGCCGGCGCTCAACTCCGCCCGCAGGCAGGCGGACCGCGTGAAATGTCTCTCGGCGATGAAGCAGATCGGGAACGCCTTCTTCCTCTACTCCCACGACAATCAGGGCGCCTGGCCATCCACCCGACATACCTTCAACGGGCCCGCCGCCACGTCTCCGCTGACGGGTGCCGCGATCGCCGCGGGGTTCCGAGATCGCCGCTGGCAGGACCACGTCGGCAAGTATCTCTGCAACAACCGCGGGCTCAACGAGATTGGGACGCAGAACGTGAACCTGGAACTCCAGTATTTCAGCCAGGAGATCAAGGAGGGGAACAACCTGCTGTGGGGCTGCCCAACTTGGAGTCGCGCCATCGTCAACACCTCGGGCACCATTACCTTCAACAGCGCGCTGTTCAACGGCTACCAGATGAGCAAGTTCGTCTTTGCGCCGACCGATATCACCGCCGGCTTCGTGCCCACGCGCAACACCAACGTCGTTCCGGAAACGGCAGCGCCCACTTCGCGCGGGAAGTTCTTCAAGCAGGTTCAGTACCGGCAAGCGGCGCAACGGGCGCTGGTGTTCGAGAGCATTCACCCCAGCGAGTTCGGGACGTATATCTGGGAGTTCCAGCCGGAAGGCCCGCTGGTCTTCCCCCAGGGCCCGACCAACTCCTTCGCCGTGCCGGCGTTCTTCACCATCGACTTCAACCGCCACAGCAAGACCGGCCGGGGCACGAAGCCCAATGTGCTGTCCAACAACATGCTGTACTGCGACGGCCACGCCGAGACGGTCAGCGCCCGCGAGGCGTTCCGCGCGATTCGATTCAATTAGCGCTGAAAAGGGGACGCGGACGCGAGCCTTTTCATCGGGCGCGCTCTATTGCGACGGGTCATGTCGCGACCGCCATCGACCTCAGCGAAGGCTACCGCGCCATCCGCCGGCGCTACCCTGGCTAACCCAGCCGATACAGTCCCCACCCACCCGCCGTCCGGCGTTCGTCGGGCGGCGGTGGTTTTTTGTGGTATGCGCGAACCTTTTTTGCGAGGCAAACCCCGCCGCCGTATCGCGTTACGCATCGGCGGCGGGATTTCCTAACACGTCCGGATATTTTCCACTTGCCGTTCATATCGGGTGAGCTATATTGCAGGAATGGAGGGCTCCGCAAGTTCGCGGATCCTCCATCAAGTCGGACGGGCTTCGAACGGGCACGGTGGCGGAGAATCATCTCTGATTCGCAGATCGAAGGAGACAGGTGAGAGCATGAGTAGATTTTCGTACGGGCTGTTGGCGGTGATGGTGGTGGCGGGGCTAAGCAGCGCCGCCAATGCCGCCGTTGTGTTCAGTGACAACTTCGATGGCTACGCGAATCAAGCAGCGTTCCAAGCGGCGTGGCCGTCAATCGCGACGACGGTGGACACGACGAAGCAGAATGGGACGCTCTCCAGTACCCTGTCGGTGAGCGCGCCGAACTCTGTACACATCCCTGTTTCTACGACGGCCGTGTCCACGTCGACCGAGTTTCGCCATCGGCGGAGCTTCGCGGAAACCGACACCGTCGGGGTACTCACAAACCCGGGTTTCAAGCTGACGTGGAGCTTTGATTTCTTCGATTCCATCGGGGGTAATCCCCAGCGGAACTTCGCGAATCTTCAGGACGGGACCGCCCCCGGTGGTACCAACCAGTTGATCGCGTTGGGGCTCAACAATAACCAGTTGTCGACGGTGAGCGGCGGCAACTACTACATGGCACGCATCCTCGGGCGCACGGTGGCCGCGGGGCCGGACGCCGATGGTGGTCCGGATGAAGGCGGGACGCTGGGCGCGGGCGCCTTTTTCAAGCTGAACGACTTTGCCCTCTCGCCCCTGCGGACCGTCGGATGGCACAATCTGAAGGTGGAGATCACCTCGGATGACGGCCTGAGCACCGATTTTCGATTTTACGTCGACGGTATCTTGGCTGAGACCGTCCTCAACTTCAGCACGGCTGCAACGTTTCGGAGTTGGGACAATATCGCGATCGGTAGTGGCCTGACCAATGGAGGCGCTACCGCGAACTTCGACAACATGTTCCTCGAAGTCGTCGTACCCGAGCCAACGTCGTTGGCGCTGTTCGGTCTCGCGGGTTTTGCTCTCCTGCGTCGGCGCCGCGCCTGACGCCGCCTTCGCTTGCTTTCGACCATGAACCCGGCTCGCCATTCGGCGAGCCGGTTTTCATTTCGCGGGCAGGCGTGGGTGAACCGTCACTGGCTCAGCTTGCGCCACTTCGGCTATTCTAACTCTGCGCATTTCAGTTTGCCGTAGCGTGTGTACGCGTACACCAGATCTAGTGAAACCCGGAAGAAACGAGATCCACCACCCCGCCCGCCGCAAGCCTCCCGTGGCGGGGTCGGCCACCTCTTCGCATGGGCGCGAGATGACGGTCGACGTGCCGACGCACGCCCGCACGGTCGGGCTTCGATTGACGATCGCCGCGGTGCTTGGTTGTCTGACGCTGATCGCGTACTGGCGCGCGATGTCGTTCGGATTCATCGACCTTGATGACCACCACTACATCACAGAGGTTCCTCAGGTCCTCGGTGGGCTGACGAGCGAAGGGATTCTTTGGCCGCTGACCACCGACCACGTCGCGAACTGGCACCCGCTGACAACGTGGTCGTACATGCTGGACGTCGAGCTCTTCGGCGTGAGCCCGCAGGCCATGCACCGCGTCAACGTCGCGCTGCATTTGGCGAATGCGCTGCTGCTATTCGCGCTGCTTGATCGTCTGACAGGGGCCCTCTGGCGCAGCGCCTTCGTGGCAGCCATGTTTGCGCTGCACCCACTGCACGTTGAGTCGGTCGCATGGATCTCCGAGCGCAAAGACGTTCTCAGCACGTTGCTGGCGCTGCTGACGATCGCGGCTTATGCGCGATACGCGCGAAAGCCGCAGTTGACGTGGTACCTCCTGGTTGTGATCGCACTGGCGCTGGGACTGATGGCCAAGGCGATGTTGGTGACAATGCCCTTCATCCTGCTGCTGCTCGACTTTTGGCCGCTACGACGCTGGGCGGGCTTGCCGGC
The DNA here is from genome assembly GCA_049679725.1 of Tepidisphaeraceae bacterium. Lineage (GTDB taxonomy): Bacteria > Planctomycetota > Phycisphaerae > Tepidisphaerales > Tepidisphaeraceae > DASYWJ01. The sequence continues at coordinate 8,597 of JBAUGM010000195.1, read as the reverse complement.
GGATGCCAACTGTCCGGATGTGGGAGCAACACCGCCGCGGCGCACGGTGCGACAGCTTGTTATTGAGAAACTGCCACTGCTTGCGCTCGCGTTGGCGTCGGCGGTTGTGACCTTCGTATTCCAGCGCGCGTATGGCACGACCGCGGCGTTGGAGGAGTATCCGATCGCGGACCGCCTCGCCAACGCGGCCCTTAACTACTTCAGGTACATCCACAAGACCATTTGGCCGATTGATCTGGCGCTACTCTATCCGGTGGTGTCATCTCGGCGCTTCGTCTCGGTGCTCGCTGCCGCAACTGGCATCGTCGCGCTCTCCATGGCCGCCCTGTGCGGTTGGAGGCGGCGGCCGTACCTGACCCTTGGGTGGTTCTGGTACCTTGGCACATTGGTGCCCGTGATCGGACTCGTCCAAGTTGGCGAGCAGTCGATTGCCGACCGCTACACGTACTTTCCCCTGATCGGACTGACGGTGGCGGCCACGTGGGCGGTAGCTGATCGATGGGGGGCCTGGCGCATCCCCCGCGGCGCCTTGGCTGTCGTCGGTGTGGTGGTCGTCGTCGCTTGCACCGTGCGCACGCGCGTCCAAGCCGCGTTCTGGCGCGACAGCGAATCGATCTTCGCGCGGACACTCGAGGTCGAACCCGACAACCCCGTCATTCTTCACAGCCTCGGCAGAATCTTCGCCAAGCAGGGTCGGGTGGAACAAGCGATCCCGCTTCTCCGGAACGCCGCCGAACTGGACCCGGGCCGAAGTGGGGCCTGGGGTGACCTCGGCTTGTCGCTCGCATCAAATGGGCAGCGAGACGAGGCGTTGGCGTGCTTGCACAAGTCCGCTGCACTCGAACCACGTTCATCCGATGGACATTACACGCTCGCCGCCGGCTATCTTGCGTGTGGAGACGATGCTCGCGCGGCGCAACACGCCGACGCGGCGCTCAATCTCGAACCCGGGCATCCGCTGACCCATTATCTGCTCGGGTTCCTCAGCATCAGGAGCGGCCGACTCGAAGAAGCTGTAGCGCATTTCACCAAGGGAATTCAATCGAACCAGCAGCTCGATTCGCGCTACCGCCTGGCGGTCGTCCAATCGCGCCTGGGCCGCACATCGCACGCGGTCGAACAGTTTCGAGCCGTTCTGGCCGTCGACCCCGCGCACGGTGGAGCGCATTACGGACTCGGAATGGCCCTGGTCGAGCAGGGCGATCTGACGGATGCCGCGGCACACCTTGCGGAAGCCGCAAGATCGCGCACGCATGCGCGCGATGCACGACTAGCTCTGGCGCGGTTGGCCGCACGGGCTGGTCAGTCCGCAGATGCCTTGACGTGGCTAAACCAAGTGCTCGCGGAGAGCCCTGACGACGCCGCCGCTCACTTTCAGGTCGGGCTGCTCGCCCAGGGCTCCGGCCAGGTCGAGTCGGCGGTGGCGCATTACCGCAAGGCGCTAGAGCACAACCCGGCATCAAGCGCTCGGAACAATCTCGCTTGGCTGCTGGCAACCAGCGATGAGGAGCGGCACCGTAACGGTGGTGAGGCGGTCTTGCTGGCGGAAGCACTGCGTAGCGGAGAGACGCGCCCGGACACCCTCGACACTCTCGCCGCGGCGTATGCCGAGGCGGGGCGGTTTGACGACGCGGTGCGGACGGCGCGGGAGGCGTTGGCGTTGGCGGAGAAGGCGGGGCAGGGGGAACTGGCGACGCAGTTGCGCGGGCGGCTGGCGCTGTACGAGAGCGGGAAGCCGTACCGCGAGCCGAGCGTGTCGACGCAGCCGGCGAGCGGCGGCGACGGCAAGTCCTGATTTCAACTCACCTTGTGGGCGTGGACGTCAACCCGCGTCCCCGTCCGCGCCGGGACCGGCCGGATTTTTCCCTTGCCCAATTAAATATCGCTGCTAGTATTATCGCAGCTCATCCGGCGGGCGATCTTTCGCGGCTGGGGGGCGTAGTATCGCTGAACGTTGTCGCACGCCGTGGATCGCACCCCGGCCTGGCCGAACGCTCGTGACATCGGCCCAGGCGCGCATCCCTGCTGGACGTGACGTGTTTCCTTCTCAGCGGTTGACCCGCGGGCGCGGGTTGCGTTGTCGTGTGTTGTCATGTGTGTGTTGGTTGCAGGCCGTTTCACTCAGGAGTGAACAGATGTCGTCTTCGTCGTCGCCGTCCCCGTGTCGCCGCCGCCGTGGCGGGTTCACGCTCGTCCCCTTCGACTCGCTCCGCTCGCTCAGGATGAGCAAGGGGAAACGCGCCGCGTTCACCCTCGTCGAGCTGCTCGTCGTGATCGGGATCATCGCGCTGTTGATCTCGATGCTCCTGCCCGCCCTCAACTCCGCCCGCAAGCAGGCGGATCGGGTGAAGTGCCTGGCAGCCATGCAGCAGCTGGGGCAGGCGTACAACATGTACAGCATCGACAACCAGGGTTTCTGGCCGGTCGCGTATCACCAGTACACGAGCAACGGCCCGGCCCCGCTGGGGCGTGAGAAGCGGTGGCACGACTTCATTGGCAAGTACGTGAACGGCGGGCGCGACATCAACTACAACGGCACGCAGGCCGTCAACGCAACGGATCCGATCCAGATCTGGTCCGTGAAGGACTCGAACAACATCCTGTGGGGCTGCCCCACGTGGAGCCGGGCCGTCGTGGTTGGCGGCGCGTTCGTGGTGGATCCCACGGGTCTGAATGGCCACCCGGGCTACGCGATGAGCATGTACCCGCACGCGCCTGTGATGACGAACTTCCCGAACGGTCTGCGGGCCAATCGCGCCCACATCGACACCCACCCGCCCGTGACGGCGACGACGGGGAAGTACTATCGCCAGTCGCAGTGGAAGAATGCCTCGGAGACGGCGTTGATCGCCGAAAGCGTCCACGCAAACCTGGCTGTCCCGCTCCCGCCGTGGGCGTATCAGCCCGACACGGCGACGCCGATGCCGCTCATCCCGGCTCCGACTACCCTCTCGTTCGACTTCAATCGTCACAGCAAGGTGGCGTCGGGGACGAAGCCGAATGTTGCGGGCATGAACATGCTCTTCGCCGACGGCCACGCCTCATCCGTGAGCGTCCGCGAGGCGTACAGGGCGGTCGTGAAGCAATAGTTTCAAAACGACGAAGCGAATCAGGAAGGCGGGACCCCTCCGGGTCCCGCCTTTTTCACTGCGCCAAATCCGCCCGATATTATCGGTCCCGCCGCCTGTTCCGCGTCGCGCGACGCCGGAAATGTCGCTGGCGCACGCCAAAATGGAAAATAATAACAGAATTAGTATTTATATTCGGATTCTTGTGGTATGTTGTGGGCGTCGCCCGGGCCTTTTCCCAGAAGGCGATGTCCGAGCCGTTCCAGTTCAAATCCAGGAGTTGTGCATGCGGAGCTACCCCACGTCTCGCACCCGCGGCTTCACGCTGGTCGAGTTGCTTGTCGTCATCGGGATCATCGCGCTGTTGATCTCGATGCTGCTGCCAGCGCTCAACGCCGCCCGCAAGCAGGCGGACAGGGTGAAGTGCCTGTCGGCGATGCGGCAGATGGGCAATGCCTTCTTCATGTATTCCGGCGACAACAAGGGCTACTGGCCGATGTCGGAGCATGGCTATCTGAAGGACTTTTCTGCTGGTCCGGCCCGCAAAAAGTACTGGTACGACTTCGTCGGAAAGTACCTCATTGGCCCAACGAAGGTCACTGATCCCGCGACGGGGATCGAATACGTCAGCAGTGAGATCAACTTCAATGGTGAAGCGTTTGGTGCCGGCATCGGCGAGCGAGAGTTCTGGTCCGTCGGCGACCCAGTCTACATCGGCACGTTTCGCAGTCGAAACAGCGTGCTCTGGGGATGTCCGGTCTGGAACCGAACGTCATCGTCGAACCGGAACGGCTTCGCGATGAATATGTACCCGCTCGCGCCCAAGGATGAAGCCACCCCGTTTGCTTTGAATGCTGCGTTCTTCGGCAAGCGCAATCTGCGCAACTCGTTGGCGGACTCGAGCCCGGCCGATCCTGGTGCCCGCCACGGCCAGTACTTCAAGCAAGTGCAATACACGCGAGCCGCGGAGCGCGCGCTGCTGTACGAAGACATCGCGCCCGCGCTGCTGATGCCAAGCGCCGCCATCACGGCATGGATTTGGATGCCGGAATCCAACGTCCGCGCATGGCCGCAGGTGCCGGTGGTGAACAGCACGGACCCGTCGATCGACTTCAACCGCCATGGCAAGTCCCCCGTCGGCAACAAGCCAAACGACCCGTCACTGAACATCCTTTACTGCGACGGCCACGCGGCGAACGTCAGCGCGCGGGAGTGTTATCGCGCGATCCGGTTCCACTGACGTCGCGCGGCGATCTGGAGTCCCAAGTTGGACCGCCTCTGGCCGTAAAGCGGGGCGAGAAAAGGGCGAGAAAAGGGGACGCGAGCATTTGCTAAAAAGGCTCGCGTCCCCTTTCACGCGCCCTGAATGGGCCGCGGATGAACGCGGATAAACGCAGATCAGAAAAGCCTCAGAATTCACTCATCTGCGTTCATCCGCGTTCATCTGCGGCTTCCATCGTCCTCTTTTGAGATCGTTACTTTATCGCTTTGAGCCTCCGGCAGGATCGGCAAGCCCCGCTTGTCGATCCCTTGTTCTTGCTCGTCGCCGCCGCACGGGAATATTTTCACAATCTTGCCATGTTAATAACGCGTGTCATAATATTAGAATATTAGATAATTGTGCTGGGCCGGAAAGTGGGGCTGTGTCTCCCAGACCCGGAGCGCCCGATGCGTCGATTCCATTCAGGCTCCTGCCACCGCCGTGGTTTCACCGGATTCACCCTCGTCGAACTGCTCGTCGTCATCGGGATCATCGCGATCCTCATCGCCATCCTGCTGCCCGCGCTCCAATCGGCGCGCAAGCAGGCCGACCGGGTGAAGTGCCTCTCCGCCCTGAACCAGATCGGCGCGGCCTACTTCATGTACGGCGTGGACAACCAGGGCTGGTGGCCGGCCTCGTTTCACCGATACCGCGTCGGGAATCCTGCAACGGGGCCAGCGCGGGAGAAGCGCTGGCACGACTTCATCGGCAAGTACGTGAATGGCAACCGTGACATCAACTACAACGGGACGCAGGCGGTTGGCGCGACCGACCCGGTTCAGATTTGGACGGTGAAGGACACGAACAATATCCTGTGGGGCTGCCCGGCGTGGCGCCGCGCCACCCGCAACGCAACGGGGTATGACGTCGATCAGCCCGGCGGCGCCGCCAATCCGGTCGGGGCGGCCAAGTTTCATCCGGGCTACTCGATGAGCCACTATCCGATCGGCCCGGTGATGACGAACTTCCCCACGGACCTGCGGCTGAATCGAACCTTCCTGGACTATTGGAACCCCGGCCCCACCCCCCCGCCGGCCAGCCCCGGTAAGTACTACAGACAAACGCAATGGACGCGCGCCGCGGAAAACGCTCTCCTGACCGAGAGCGTTCACGCGAACATGGCGATCCCTCTTCCGCCGTGGCCATATCAGCCGGACACCGCGACCCCGCTGATTCCGGAGCCGTTCCCCGTTTCCACCTTCGCTTTGGACTTCAACCGACACGGGAAGCTGTTGATCGGCAACAAACCAACCGATCCGTCGATGAACATCCTGTACTGCGATGGACACGCCACCACCGCCAGCGTGCGCGAGGTGTATCGGGCAATCACGAAGCGATAGCAGCGAGAAAAAGGGGACGGGCGGGCCTTGAAAGGGGGCCTTGAAAGGGGACGCGAGCCTTTTTAGTTAATGCTTTCTCCGAAACGAGTTCGCTTGCTGTCCTTGGCGTGAGGCTCATCCTCTGGCGCGTTCGACGGCGGCGCTGCGGATGAACTCCGAGAGCGCCTGTCCTTTCTGTCGAGCGGCCTCCTCGAACAAAAGCTTCTCGCCGGCGGAAACGCGCACGTTGAGTTGCACAAGCTTTGTTTCGTCCGACGCCGGCGGCGGCGGCAGTTCGCCGCGCTCCAGCATGAAGGCAGTAACGGCGAGCATCGACTCCCTGGTGGACTCCAGGCACGCCGCGGGCGTCGCCCCATCGCCCAAGGCGCCGGGAAGCTCCAGGCCGCGTCCGAAGTACCCGTCCGTTTCGCGGCGCATCACCACCTGGTAGCGCTTCACAATCTCCCCCGCGCGGTTCAGAAGCGCCGGATCGAACGGACGATCGATGCGCCGACCCGCCGCAGTTGCCTTGCGCCGCTTAACGGAGGCCGAGGCGCTTCTTGATGTCTCTGAGGTAGCCATGCTTCACCAGTGCTATACATCGCCAAAATCAGCAACGGGCCGTATGCTGTGAAACCCATGAGGCGAGGTTCTTGTCTTCTGTTGCTGTCGGCGATGCTCATCGGCTGCAGCGCCAAGCTCGAGACCGGCTACGAGCCGCGCAAGATCGGCTCGAACGAGACGGAGCGGCGGGGATTTTACGCGCAGCCGTTCAGTCCCGAAGCGCGCGAGGCGGAGCAGGGGCAGCAGTTCGACACCGACGCCCGCCGGCCGGCGGGGCCGCGGTACTGACCGCTGCGCGGGAAGTGAATTGGGGGCAGGCGACCGCTCATACGGCGATTCGGACCGTTTCGCGGGACACGTTGCGCGGCTGTTTCTCGGTTGGGATGGGCTCGTTGAGTTTGCGGAGCATTTCGAGGTAGACGCGAATCGCGTCCTTGGCGTTCTCGATCGTCTCCTCGTACGTATCGCCTGGGTATTGCACCCTTGCAGTGCCGGCACCTCAGCCCAGTAGCTGCCCTCGTCCTTCTCACCTGGATGAACGACGACGGTGTACGCGTACTCGCGCGGCGCCTCGCCGGCGAGCGCCGTGGCGCGGAGGTAGTCGGCCACGCCGCGGAAACCGCGGCGCTTGGCCTCGGCCTGGAGCCGCGCCCGCTCCGCGGCGCTCATGCGGACGTTCACCTGCACGCGCTGGGTCTTTCGCCGGGCCACGGCTACCGATGGTAGCGAGGGGTAGCAGGGGTATCAATTTTCCGAATTGCCCTGAAGCCGGCCCGTCAAGCCGCGCTGATGCGCATGGCCAGCCCTTGCGCGATCAGTTGTGATCGGCTGATGTTTTCCGCCTTCGCCAGGGCGTCCGCCCGGCGAAGCAATTCCCGTTCAACGGTGATTCGGATCTTCTCGGCCCCTTCGCCGACAATGGGGCGTCCGCGCTTCCTCCGGGCGCGCCGCTGCCGCGCCTTCATCTGCGGCGTGAGTGGGGCGGACGGGACAAACTCCTGCTCGAACGGGGCGGCGACCTTGTCCAGTTCCGCGGCGCTCATTCGCGAATAGCTGCGCGTCGGGCGAGCGTTAGCCGCACTCTTTCCTGCTTGTTTGCTCATCGCTTTCTCATCGTCAACGCGCTGGGGATACGGGCGGACGGCGCTATTGACGACGTGCTCGACATCGATCCGGTCAAGGCCGTGTTTATCGATCTTGGCCAGATTCCAGTCGATCCATTTGAAGTCGTGCACCGGTTTGAGTGTACACCAAATTCCCCCTCCCTGCCCCGAATCCTTGGATTTAGCGTTTCTTGACCCCTAAACTCTCCCACCGTGGAGTTGATCCCGCCCATCGATCCCGAAGCCTTCATCGCCAGAGTGCAACCGCTGCTCGAGCGGATGGACCTGCCGGGGCTGATGCACCTGGTCAAGACGGAGTGGAAACGCGAGCAGATCGAGCAGTTGCTGAAATCGGAGCACACCGATGCGAAGAAGGTGGCGCTGCTGGCCATCGGGCTCGTCGGGAAGGGGTGTTGTCTGCCGGAACTCGCCAAGCACCTGAAGGATCCGGACCCGGTCGTGCACGAGATGACGGAGCACGCGCTGTGGTCGATCTGGTTTCGGATGGGCGCGTCGCCGGACGCCAACCATCAGCTCGCGCGGGGCGCGCAGGCGTTGGAGCGGAAGGATTTCGAGCACGCGATGAGGCACTTTGACCGCGCGATCGAGATGGACCCGCAGTTCGCCGAGGCGTACAACCAGCGCGCGTTGGCCGCTTACTTGCTGGAGCGGTACGAGGACTCGATCGAGGACTGCCGGCGGACGGTCGAGCGCATGCCGATGCACTTCGGCGCGCTGGCGGGGATGGGCCACTGTCACGCCCACCTCGGCCACCTGCGCGACGCGATCGACAGCTATCGCCAGGCCCTTTCGATTCACCCCCACCTCGACTGTCTCAAGCAGGCGATTCCGGAACTTCAGGCGCGGCTGGACGACGAAGAGGGTTGAACCGCAGATGAACGCGGATGAACGCAGATAAGATCATCGCACCTGCCTTCTCCAATCAGTGTTCATCTGTGCTCATCCGTGGCTGCATGACTTCTCAGACGAACGACTTCGACCGTTTCCTCCGCGCGGTGCATCGCCGGTGGGTCGTGCTGCGCGCGGCCGAATCGGTCGGGATTTCCGTGCTGATCGGATCGGCGCTGGCGCTACTCGTCCTGCCGATCCTGCTGTGGCGCGACGAGCCGGCGATGCCGCTGGTGCTGGCGACGATCGTGATCGCGGCCATGTGTGGATTGGTGGCGGGCGTCATCCGCCGGCCGGACGTCATGTCGGCGGCGACGGAAGCGGACCGGCAACTCGGACTGGCGGACCTGCTGTCGACGGCGCTGGCGACGCG
>JBAUGM010000194.1:0-34342 GCA_049679725.1 Tepidisphaeraceae bacterium | reverse complement strand
CCTAGCAGCCCGTGGCGGAACTCGCGCGGTCGCTGCTTGCGTCCTCGGGCCGGGCCCTTCGTTGCCGAGACTCGCTCGTATTTCAGTCAATACTGCTTCGTCTCGACGCCTCGGTCCCGACCCGATGCCGCGGCGCATCGACGCGCGGGAGTTCCGCCACGGGCTGCTAGAGACGTTTGACAGCTCTCATCGGGTCCGCCTTCCCCGACTGTTGGAACGACGCCTCCCGCGCGCGACATCCGCGACACGCCCAGCATGGTTCGCTCGTCTCCTCCATGCAGCTCCACGTGCGCTCGAACGGCGCGGCGACCTGGAAGCCGACGTCCACGACCTGCCACGGTTCGAGTTCGAGCAGCGGGCTCTCGATCGACAGGTCGCTCTGGCCGCAGGGTAGCTGGATCAGCTCGTTCCAGATCTGCACGTACTCCGTCGCCTGCGCGAGCTCGTCTCCTTCCCCGCCAATCCTCAACCCCGTGTAGATCGCGGCGGCGTGATAGTGCACCGCGTAGCGCACGGCAGCGGCAAACAGCGGAAGCAGCTCGAGCATCTGCGGGCCCAGCGGCGCGGGCTGGCGCGGGTCGGTGACGACGCTGGCCGAATCCCGCGGCGACGCGATCGCGGCCAGGAAGGGCATGGCGATCGTGTGCTCGCGGTAGGGCTTGAAGTGCGCAACCTGCTGGTCGTACGACGCGCGGGCGCGCGAGCCGGGCCCCTGCTCGACCTCGGCGAAGACCATCACCGTGCGATACTTCTGCGCCGCGATCGCCGTCGCGACCGCGGAGTTCATGCTGCCGTTGTTGAGGACGATCGCGAGGTCTTTTGCCATGTGTATTCAGAAGCTAGAAGCCAGGAGCCAGTAGCCAGTGGATAGGCGGCGGCGGCGCGATCCTCTTCTGGCTGCTGGCTTCTGGCTCCTGGCTTCTCCTTTCATTCCATCGTCAAAATGACCTTCAGCACGCCGGGTCTTCCCGCCAACTCCATCGCTTCGACGCCCTGCTCGATCTTCATTCGCCGCGTGATGAGCGATGCGACGTCGACCTGCTTTTCCGCCAGCGCGCGGATCGCTTCGCGAAACGGGCCGCAGCGGCTGCCGATCACGTTGATCTCGTCGATCACGAGCGGCGCGAGGTTCAGCGGCTTGCCGGCCGCGAACGTGCTCTTCAGAACGATCGTCCCGCGCGGTCGAACGATCTGCATCGCCAGCTCGAACCCGACTCCGCTCCCCGTGCAGTCGACGACGACGTCCTGATCGTGCCGCGGCGTGATGTCCGCCAGCGGGCGCGAGCGGATCTGCCACTTCTCGCAGATCGCCAGCTTGTCCGGGTGCTTGCCGATGACGCGCACCGGGCACCCCGCGTTGCGAAGCACCTGTGCGACGAGCAGGCCGAGCCGACCGTCGCCGAGCACCGTCACCCACTTGCGGCCATCCAGCTTGATCTGCTTGAGCACCTGGAACGCCGCCGCCAGCGGCTCGATGAAGACGGCCTGGTCGTCATCGACCGTCTTCGGCAGCACGTGCAGGTTCGTCGCGGGCAACCGGACGAGGTCGGCGAACGCGCCGTCGTGATTGAGAATGCCGAGAACGGTTCGCGCGCGACAGTGGCTGCTCAATCCCGACAGGCACAGGTCGCAGCGCCCGCAGACGACATTGATCTCCCCCGCCACGCGCTGGCCGACGAGGTCCTTGTCGGGCGACGAGACAACGTCGGCGACGAACTCATGGCCGAGCACGCCGCGGTAGCCTGTCCTGAGCGACGTCGAAGGGCCCATGTAGCCGCGGGTGATCTCCAGGTCGGTGGCGCAGATGCCGGCTTGTCGGACGCGCAGCAGCGTGTCGCCGTCGGCTTCGGCCGGGTCGCGATGACGCGGCTGGAACGACAGCGACTGATCGAAGACAAGGGCACGCATCTTTTTGAAGGCAGAGGGCGGAGGGCAGAAGGCAGAATCAGAAACGGCGAGAGACGTCCCGCTCTGGTTTGATTCTGCCTTCTGCCCTCTGCCTTGTGCCCTTTATCCAAATGGTTTGTCCGGCCCGGTCAGGTAGCCGAGCCAGGCGGATTCATCGTACCTCAGATCGCGACCGGTGAGCTGCGCGAGCGACTGCCGTGATTGCCACGCGACGCCGAAGTCCTTGCCCATGAGCTGCCCGGCGAGCGAGCGGGCGACGTCGAGCGTCTGGTAGTGCTTCAGCGCGTCCGCGGCGGCGATGCGGACGTCGCGATCTTCGCCGGCGCTGGTGACCAGCTTGACCAGCTCGGGCGCGGACGCGGGGTCGGGCACGTTCGCCAACGCCTTGGCGGCCTCGAGGCGGACCAGCGCGTTCTCGTCGCCCAGCGCTTTGATGAACACGGCCGTCGCCGGCGCGTAGCGCGAGCGGTTCAGCGCGCGGATGGCGGTGGCGCGGACGAGCCAGTTCGGGTCCGCGCTGGCGATCTGCGCGTATCGCTTCGTATACGGGTCGCGGCGGCCGTAGTCGCGGGAGACGAGCTTGTTGATGCCCTTGCGGCGTTCGTCGGGAAACTTTTCGTCCTCCATCATGCGCGCGGCCTTGAGGGCCGTGTCGCCGCTGAAGAGGTCGACCAGGTTCTTCGTCGCGCTGCCGACGCCTTCCACCTGCGCGCAGCCGGGGAGGAGGAGGAAGAAGCCAGTAGCCAGAAGCCAGAAGCCAGTCGAAATGCGGGATTTCATCTTTTCCTTCTGCCCTCCTGGCTTCTGGCTACTGGCTTCTCTTCCCCTCACACCGCCGGGCGAAGCTGTCGCTGACCGTTCGTGCTGCCGTCGAGCAGCGCGTGAAGCTGATCGGTGGAAACCCAGGTCGGCGAATCGATTTCGAACCCGAGGAACCGCGTGGCCAGTCGTTCGAAGCGCGGCGGGTCGTCGGTGACGAAACACCGCAGCGATCCCCCTCCGCCGCGGCCCTCACCTGCGTCTTTGCCGCGCAGCAGACCGGCGGTCTGCAACCGGCGGGCGACATCCTCCGCGCACCGCTCAGCCGAGTCAATCACGCGGACGGAGATGCCGACCGTGCGCTCGATCAGCTCCTTCAGCATCGGGTAGTGCGTGCAGCCCAGCACGAGCACGTCGAGCCCGCGCTGGAGGAACGGGCGAAGGTATTGCTCGATCGCGAGCACGACGAGCGGGTCGTCATCGCGGCGACCTTCCTCGATGATGGGCACGAGCAGCGGCGTCGGGCGCGGGAGCAGGCGCGCGTGATGGCGGCGCCGGTGGATGGCGCGCTCGTATGCCTTGGATCGAATGGTCGCTTCCGTCGCGATGATGCCGATGACGGGGATCTTCTTCGTTCCCGCCGCCGCGACGGCGGCGCGGGCGCCGGGCTCGATCACGCCGCTGATTGACAGGTGCGGGAACGCCGCGCGGATCGCCGCCAGCGCGACGGCCGTCGCCGTGTTGCACGCGATGACCACGTGCTTGGGGTTGCGCGGCTGAAGGTACGTGATGATCTGGTGGACGAACCCCGTCACGGTCGCCGCCGATTTTGACCCGTACGGCAGGTGTGCGGTGTCGCCGAAGTACAACAGGTCGTCGTACGGCAACGCCGCGCGCATGGCGCGGGCGACGGTGAGCCCACCCAGCCCGCTGTCGAGCACGACGATCGGCGACGTTGGCGAAACTTCGGCACTTCTCACCATCAGACTCGTTACGAACGGACGCACCGGCACCGCACGACGCGAAAACCCGGCTGCTCCATCCGTTATCGGACCGACGAGTCGATTTCTTGACATTTCTCCGCCCCCTCCACAGACTCCCCCCGCCTAGAATCACACCCGGAGAACCCACCATGAGCCAAACTTTGGACGGCAAGCGCGTTCTGCTCGTCGACGACGACGGCGACATCCTCACCAGCATGCAGGCCGCCTTCGAGCCCACCGGCGCGCTCGTCGACACGGCGAGCAACGGCAACAAGGCCGTCGAGCTGGCCGAGAAGAACCAGCCGGACCTCGTCGTCCTCGACATGATGCTGCCCGGGCGCAGCGGCTTCCTGGTGCTGGAGAAGATCAAGGCGAAGAAGCCGAAGAACAGCAAGCCTTATGTGATCATGATCACGGGCAACCAGGGCGCGCGGCACAAGATGTACGCCGAGAGCCTCGGCGTCAGCGAATACTTCACGAAGCCGGTCAAGATGGACAAGTTGATCTCCACGGCAGAGCGGCTCGTCGCCCCCGCCGCCGCGACGTGATGGGCGAACGTCAGCCAGATCACATGATCGGCACACGCACGCGCGACGCGCGCGAGCCGTCGTAACCGTCAAACCGCCGCCATCTTGCCGACAATATCGGTGCGAGGGGTGCGGTTTCGTTTTGACAGCCAAGCTCGTGCGGCTACAGTAATCGCCGCCAGCGGCGTTGCAGTTTGCAGCCGACCACCCCACTCAGCCCCGGCCGGGAGGCCTTTTAGAGATGCTTCGTCTTTTCACCCGCGCACGTTCCGCCCCACGTTCCACCTCACGTTCCACCGCCGTCGCAACGAAACCGAAGTCATCGAGCAGCGCCGCCCCGGTCGCCCCCGCGTCCGCCGAGTTGCTCGAAGGCCGCACGCTCTTCGCCGCTGCCCCGCACATTACGTCGATCGTCACCGACAACCGCGGCGAAGTGATCCTCAACACGCAGCGGTCCCTCGACCCGGCGACCGTCAACACGCGCTCGGTGCAGCTCTACTCCACCGGCCCCGACGGCATCCCGCTCACCGCCGACGACGTGAAGATGCGAATCAAGCCCAAGTACACCGAGTCCAACCGCCAGCTCCGCATCCGCACGTTCGACCTGCCCGCCGACGCCACCTACTGGGTCAAGGTCAGCGCCAAGCAGGTGAAGGCGTTCGACGGCGCTAAGCTCGATGGCGAGTTCAACGGCGCCGGACTGCGCACGGGGAACAACGTGGGCGGCGGGGATCTTCTGATCGTCTCCAAGCGCGACAAGGGGACGCGCCCGGTCGCGCGATTCAGCACGAACCTCGGCGCGATCAACGTTTCGATGTTCAAAGATCTCACCCCGCAGACGTACGCCAACTTCGTCCACTACGCCAACGAGGCCGCGTGGGACGGCACGTTCTTTCACCGTAGCATACCCGGCTTCATCGTCCAGGGCGGCGGGTTCGACGTCAGCGCCGAGAACGAGATCGGCCAAGTCCACCAGGAGGATTCCGTCGTCAACGAGCCGGGCGTCTCCAACACGCGGGGCAGGATCGCCATGGCCAAGATCCCGTCCAAGGACGGCATGGGCAACCCGATCCCCGGCGGTGGCCCCAACAGCGCGACCAACCAATGGTTCTTCAACCTCGCCGACAACCGTGGCGACGCCGGCGACCCCAACAACCCGGACGACGGCGGACTGGATTTCCAGAACGGCGGCTTCACCGCGTTCGGCGAGATCGTCACCGGCTTGGACGTGGTCGACGCCATCGCCGGCAAGGCACGCGTGAACGAAGGTTCGCCGTTCGGCGAACTGCCGATCAACGACGCGAGTGCGTACACAGGCCGCGGCTCGGTGCTCGACCCGCAGGTGGACGTGATTTCGATCCGCCGCATCGCGATCCTGAACAAGGTGTCGGCGCTGGTCGTGCCGTAGACCAAAAAGGGGTGAGGGGCAAGGGGTCAGGGGCGACGGAAGACTAAGAGCGAGGCCGATTTCGTTTTCTCTCGCCCCTTGCCCCTCGCCCCCTTAATCGAACTCCAGCGATGTCACCATCCACGCATCCCCCTGCTTCACGAGCGTCATCGTGAAGGGGCGTTCTTCGTTGGCGAACGCCGCCGTGCCCGCAAGCTCGCACGTCATAACGCCGCCGGCGACGTGGATCGAGCTGCTGTGGGACGTGAGGTCCTGATATTCGCCCCACTCCTCCATCTGCCGGGCGAGGGTTTCCATGCGCCCGATACCGAAGCTCGATGAGGCCTTCTCCATGGCGAGCTCTGTGGCGCCGTCGCTGGCCATTTTCACGAAGTCCTGCGCCAGCTTGCGCGGCTCGCCGGCGGCGCTGAAGACGCTGGTGAACGTGGACCCGAAGAACGCCCAGGACAGGATGCTCAGCACGCCCAGCACCGTCCCGCCGATCGCCAGGCCGCGGCCGGTGCGTCGCGGATCGTTCGTTTGACGGATCCCCATGACGCCCGCGGCGAACGCGACGACGCCGGCGATCACCATCACGATCGTCAGGCTCGTCACGAACCCCAGGCAACCCACGATGCCGCAGATGATGCTGACGATCGCCCAGGCGCTGGTCCTCGTCGCCCGCGCGCTCCTGTAGCCAAGCTGGGCCGCGTCTGGATGCGCGACGTCGACCTGCCGGAAATCTTCGGGGCCCAACCCTTCGGGCGTCTGCGGGATCTGCGACATGGGCGGCGTGCTCCTTCTGCCGAATCGATTTCGCGCGCGGGATCATATCCCGGCCGCGCCCGCTTGACACAAA
This sequence comes from Tepidisphaeraceae bacterium, assembly GCA_049679725.1. Lineage (GTDB taxonomy): Bacteria > Planctomycetota > Phycisphaerae > Tepidisphaerales > Tepidisphaeraceae > DASYWJ01. Next base: position 27,919 of record JBAUGM010000194.1, on the reverse strand, counting down.
AGCGCGAAAGTACACCCTTGTCGCCTCGCGATTCACCCAAGACCAGGAGAGAACCGATGGCCAAGCAATACGATTCCGCCCCCGCGATGTCGATCGACCCGAACAAGACGTTCACCGCGACGTTCGACACGAGCAAGGGCAAGATCGTCGTCGACCTGTTCCCCAGGGAAGCGCCCAAGACGGTGAACAACTTCGTCTTCCTCGCGCGCGACAAGTTTTACGACGGGACGAAGTTCCACCGCGTGATCGACAACTTCATGGTTCAGGGCGGTGACCCCGAAGGCACCGGCCGCGGCGGGCCGGGATACAAGTTCGAAGATGAGACGCGCGGCAACCCGCACAAACACCAGGTCGGCTCCCTCAGCATGGCCAACGCCGGACCGAACACCAACGGCAGCCAGTTCTTCATCACCCACGTCGTCACCGACTGGCTCGACGGCAAGCACACCGTGTTCGGCCAGGTGCGCGAGGGGCAGGACGTGGTCAACGCGGTGAAGGGCGGGGATACGCTCAAGAGCGTGACGATCGAGGAGAAGTGATGCCAAGGCAGAAGGCAGAAAGATGAAGGCAGAATCAGGCGGACGCGGTCATCCGCGATTGTCTAATTCTGCCCTCTGCCCTCTGCCCTCTGCCCTCTGAGCAACCTTCTCCGCGTTCTTCCTCCGCGCCGCGGCGCCTCCGCGATTGCATTCTTCGCCTCACGCACCCCGACGGCTTTTTGACACTCTCCGCCGGTTCCGATAGCATCCCCGCCTCGATTTTTCGCCTCGTTTACCCGAAGGAAACAAGCCATGGCCGAGTTGAAAATGGTGTACGAGAAGGACGCCCCGATCGCCCCGCTCAAGGGCAAGACGGTCGCGATTTTGGGCTACGGATCGCAGGGCCACGCCCACGCGCAGAACCTCCGCGACAGCGGCGTCAAAGTCATCGTCGCCAACCGCAAGGACTCCGCCAACGGCCGGCTCGCGATCGAGCACGGTTTCGACCCAATGAGCGTCGAGGACGCGGTCAAGGCGGCCGACCTGATCATCGTCACGCTCCCGGACGAAGTGCAGCCGGAGGTCTACAACAAGTCGATCGCGCCGAATCTGAAGGCCGGCAAGACGCTGGGCGTGACGCACGGGTTCAACGTGCACTTTAAGACGATCGCCCCGCCAAAGGACGTCGACGTGATCCTCGTCGCGCCGAAGGGCCCGGGCCACCTCGTCCGCAGCGAGTTCGAAAAAGGCGGCGGCGTGCCGTGTTTGCTTGCGGTGCACCAGGATGCGTCCGGCAAGGCGCGCGAGACGGGTTTGGCGTGGGCCAACGGCGTCGGCGGCGCGCGGTCGGGCGTCATCGAGACGACGATCAAGGACGAGTGCGAGACCGACCTGTTCGGTGAGCAGGCCGTGCTGTGCGGCGGGCTGAGCGCGCTGATCAAGGCGGGCTTCGAGACGCTCACCGAAGCGGGCTATCCGCCGGAGATGGCATACTTCGAGTGCGTCCACGAGGTGAAGCTCATCGTCGACCTGATCTACCAGGGCGGCCTCGACTACATGCGCTACTCGATCAGCAACACCGCCGAGTGGGGCGACCTCAAGACCGGCCCGCGCATCGTCACCGAGCAGACGAAGCAGGAGATGAAGCAGATCCTGAAGGAGATCCAGGACGGCACGTTCGCCAAGGGCTGGCGCGCGGAGTACGAGGGCGGGATGAAGAACTTCAAGGCGCTGTACGAGAAGGACAACAACCACCCGGTCGAGGTGACCGGGCGCAGGTTGCGGAAGATGATGCCGTGGCTGAAGGCGAAGGAGCCGCCGAAGTCGGCCTAGACGTGGCGGGTAACTGGAATTCCCCGTAGGGGCGAACCTCGTGTTCGCCCTTCTCTTTGCGCGAACCGACCCGGGCGAACACGTGGTTCGCCCCTACGAAGATGATCCCGCTTCCGATCGATGAGGTTCTGCCGGAGGTCGTCGCGGCGTTGAAGGCGTCGCGGTCGCTGGTGCTCGTCGCGCCGCCGGGGGCGGGGAAGACGACGCGGGTGCCGCCGGCGGTGCTCAAGGCAGGACTGCTTTCGAACAAGGAGCACCTGAACCTCGTCATGCTCCAGCCGCGGCGCGTTGCGGCCCGCGCATCGGCGCAGCGCATCGCGGAGGAACAGGGGTGGGAGCTCGGCCGGCAGGTCGGGTATCACGTTCGCTTCGAGAAGAAGATCGGCCACGACACGCGATTGCGCGTGCTGACCGAGGGGATTCTTTCGCGGCAGCTCCTGGCTGATCCGTTCCTTGAGGGCATCGGCTGCGTCATCCTCGACGAGTTCCACGAGCGCAGCCTGCACACGGACCTGGCCGTCGCGATGCTGCGCGAGGTGCAGCAGACGGTGCGCGAGGACCTGATCCTCATCGTCATGTCCGCCACGCTGGAGGCGGAGCCGGTCGCGAAGTTCCTCGGCGGATGCCCGATCGTGCGATCGCAAGGCCGGCTGTTTCCGATCGAGCACGTCTACGTTCAACCGTCGCCCGGTCCGCTGCCCGATCAAGTCGCCGACGTCGTGCGGCGGACGATCGTGGGCGATTTGCGATCGGATGCAACCGACGGCGACGTGCTCGTCTTCCTGCCGGGCGCAGAGGAAATTCGGCGAACCGGACAGCAGCTCCAGACGCTCGCGCACGAAGAGAATCTGCTCATCATCCCGCTCCACGGCTCGATCCCATTCGAGGGGCAGGCGCGGGCACTCCGCCCCGCCGACCGGCGCAAGGTGATCCTCGCGACGAACATCGCGGAGACGTCGCTGACGATCGAAGGCGTGCGGACGGTGATCGATTCCGGGTGGGCGCGCGTCGCCGGATACGACCCGGAGCGCGGATTGGATCGGCTCGAACTGAAATGGATCAGCAAGGCGTCGGCGGCCCAGCGTGCGGGGCGTGCGGGGCGCACGGCGCCGGGGCGCGCGATCCGGCTGTGGACGGAGCGCCACCATCATTCGCTCGACGCCTACGAGTTGCCGGAGGTGAAGCGCGTCGACCTCGCCGGCACGGTGCTCTCGCTGCACGCGTGGGGCGCCGACGATCCGCGGAGTTTCGGCTGGTACGAGCGACCGCCCGAGGAGGCGCTAGCCGGAGCCGAGCGACTGCTGGCCATGCTGGGCGCGACGGGGGAGAAAATAGCTCCCGTCCCTATTTTCGATCCTCGCCATAACCTGAGACATGCAGAGAAAGTGCCGGGTGTGAAGGATGGGAAAATAGGGACGGGAGCTATTTTTGTCCCGCGAGGGATGACGTCTTTGGGCGGACGGATGATGACTTTGCCGACGCACCCGCGGCTGGCGCGGCTGCTCATCGATGCCGCAGATGCAGGGATCGCGGGGGAGGGTGCGACGATCGCAGCGCTGCTGTCGGAGAAGGACATCGTCCTGACCGACAATTCCACGCCGCCGTGGGCGCGGGGGCCGACGACGATCGGGCCGTCGGACTTGCTGCTTCGGATGGACCTGCTGGCGGAGCTCGAGCGGGCGGATTTTCGAGACGCGCGGGATCGCGGCGTCGATCGGATGGCGGCGGCGCAGGTCGCGCGCGTGCGCGACGAGTTGCTGCGTGTCGCTCGCCGTGCGGGTGACGCGCGACAGGTCGCCGATCGGGCCGCCAGCGAAGAGGACCTGCTGAAACTCCCCCTGCTCGCCTACCCCGACCGCGTCGCGCGGCGGCGCGAGTCGAACCCGTCGGCCGGTGTGATGGTGGGCTCCGTCGGGGTGAAACTGGCTGCGGAGTCGGTCGTCCGCCAGGGGGAGTTCTTTCTCGCGCTCGACGCGCGATCGGACGCCCGCAGCGCGACGCGCGAGGCGCTCGTGCGCGTAGCAAGTCGAATTGAAGTCGGCTGGCTGGAAGAACTGTTCCCGCAGTCGATCCGCCGGGAGCGCAACGCCGTCTTCGATGCGCAGCGCGATCGCGTCGTCGGTCATGGGCAGGTGTTCTATCTCGATCTGCTCCTGCGAGAGGACAAGGACGCCGCCGTCGACGCGGACACCGCGGGCCGGGTGCTCGGCGAGTGGGTGCGGGCGCACGCGGTGGAGATCATCGCGGGCGACGAGTCGGCGGCGCGGTGGATGGCGCGTTACGCGCTGCTCGCCAAGGTGATGCCGGATGCCGAGCTGCCGCGCCCCGATGCTGATTGGCTTGGCGACGCACTGGCGTCGGCGGCGGAGGGGAAGCGGTCCGTCGGGGAACTGCGCCGCGCGCTCGCGGCGATCTTCGACGGCCTTCTGACGTATCCGCAGCGCCGGTTGCTCGACGCCGAGGCGCCGGAGGCGATCGAGGTGCCGACGGGGAACCGTATCCGCCTCGATTATCCCGCCCAGGCCGACGGAGCCGACGTGCAACCGCCGGTGCTGGCGGTTCGACTGCAAGAACTGTTCGGCCTGACCGACACCCCGCGCATCGCCGGCGGGCGCGTGCCGGTCGTGTTGCACCTGCTGGGGCCGAACTATCGGCCGGTGCAGGTGACGAAGGACCTTCGCAGCTTCTGGACGACGACCTACTTCCAGGTTCGCAAGGACCTCAAGGCCCGCTACCCGAAGCACGCCTGGCCCGAAGATCCGCTCACCGCCAAGCCCGAGGCGAAGGGCCGATCGCGGAAGTAGACCGACATCGGGTTTCCCCTTATCTTCATCGCCTCAAACGTAAGTTATCCAGTGGAGTCCTGCCCATGCACTGTCGCTCGTTCGTGCTGACCGCCCTTGCCGCCGCTATCTCCAGCGTGCCGCTTTACGGACAAGCATCCGCCGAGAAAACGACGCCGGCCGAATCGAAGCATCAGACGGCGTGCCTGGCGGAAACCGATCCGTCGTCCCCCCGCCGCACGAAGCTCACGAGCGAGACGCCCAACCCGAAAGAAATCGTCTTCACCGACGTCGACAATGACGGCGATCCCGACATCCTCGAGACGTGGTGGAACGGGAAGCGCGTCCGCTGGTTCGACGAGAACGACGACATGCGGCCGACCGACGTGCGCGGCGATCAGTCCAACGACGCCCTCCAGGTCGATCGCGAAGCCGACGGCTACTACGACGGCCCCGGCGACATCTCCATCAAGTGGTGCGACGACGACGGCGACGGCAAGGCGGATGCGCAGATCTTCGCCGCCAACCCGAAGAGTGACGCGACGCGCATCGCCTCCGGCTCGTCGCACTTCATGGTGTTCGTCGATACGGATAAGGACGGCGTGAACGGCTACATCCCGTGGGAGACGTTCAGCTTCGACCGCGACAACTGGCGCGTGAAGCCGACCACCTCGCCCACGCACCTGATCCCCCCGCCGAACTTCTCGCCCGATTACATGGGGAACTCGATCTTCCTCAAACAGCACCTGCCGCCGTGGATCATCACGGACATCCGGCTCAACTGGGAAAACCCGTTCGCGTTCTACGACTTCGACGGCGACGGCGTCACGGAGATGACCATCCGCTTCCTCGACATCGCCCCGCGCGACGGGCAGGACAGGACCGGCGCCAAGCCCTACACCTACACCGGCAAGGTCACCGAGGCGATGGGCGGCTGGGACCTGGACAATGACTCGACGAAGGGCAACGAGTTCGACTTCGACATGAGTTGGAAGTTCACCTCGGCCGAGAATGGCAAGCACGGCGAGACGATCGACTACACCAAGTACTCCGACAAACATCCCAACATGAAAGCGCCGCAGTGGGTGCTCGACGGCAAGTACTTCCGCTACGACAACTGGCGGAAGATCGACGACTTCTGCTACGTCACGCACGACAAGTGCTTCGACGAGATGTGGAAGACGAACTGGCGCGACTGCTGGATGGTGTTCGACGAGGACGACGACGACCAGCGGTGGGAACGCGTCGAGCTGTACTACCCCGTCGATAGTCCGGACAAGATCTACAACATCGAGAAGTGGAAGAGCGGCCCAGGCGGCCAGCGCAACAGCATCATGGGCCACACCCAGGCCGACAGCCTCGGCGACCGCGGGGAGTGGGACAAGGACAACTCCGGCAAGGGCAAGGTGTACCTCGGCCGATTCGACGGCAAGCTCCACCTCCACGGTGCCGAAACCGGCGCGTGGCTCGTCGACAAGGGCGCGAAGTACTGGGGCGGCACGCCGGTCGTGCTTGGCGTGTCATCGCCCGAGCGCGCGACCAAGCCGGAAGAAGTCGTCCAGTACTACGACACCGACAACAACGGATTCTTCGACCGCATCACCTACGACTACGACGGCGACAAGAAGATCGACACGGAGGTCTCACTGCTCGACTACAAGACCGAGCAGAACCCGCACCCCGACGTCGCGGAGCTCATCAACCCCTACGACCAGAAGTGGAAGGGGATGACCGAGGTCTTCACGAAGATGGCGGAGAAGAGTTTCGGCGACGGGCTGATCGTCTACCGGGCCGCGTGGAAGAAGGGGCTGACGAATCCGGAGATCGACGACTACGCCTTCGCCTCGAGCACCGGCGAGAAGTACGACTGCGGCTACTGGATGCGCGAGAAGCTCTTCCGCCTCGTCGACCAGAAGCTCGCCGAGGGCGGCGACGAGAAGGCGAAGCTCCGCGCCGATCTGAAGAAGCACCACTTCACGGGTGATATCAAGGCGATGGCGGCGCTGATCGAGGGGCTATAAACCGCGTCGTTTCCTCAACTGCATGGCTTCTGCGTGGCTCGGGCATCTTGCCCGAACTTCGAAGCGCTCGGGCGAGACGGGCGAGACGCCCAAGCCGCTGAATCGCTGCAAACCGCGGCTTTTCTCGAACTTTGCATCAACTAACTTCGCGATTGGCGCAGTGTCTCTCCTTCTGGCACGACGAGCTCGACCGCAACCGCGGTGATCGATCGGCCAAGGAGCAAGACCATGTCAGGGCAGATCAAGCGCATCGTGAACTTGGGTTTTTCGTCGGTGACCGTTCGCGCGGCCCTCTCGCTGGCGACACTCGCGGCGATTCCGTCGGTCACCCTCGCGGGGGATCGCGGCGATCGGTACGACCGCGGCACGCGCTACTCGCGCGACGATCTTCGTGATGACTACGACCAGCGCCGCAGCCACCACTCGCACGGCGGCGGCGGGACCCGCGTCAACATCGACATCCGCAGCGGCTCGTCGTGGGAGCGCATCCCCGCGCCGCCCGTTTGCGCTGAGGAACGTGTCTGGGTTGAGCCGGCCTATCGCACGGTGTGCGATCGCGTGTGGGTCGCGCCGATGTACCGGACGGTCGTCGATCGCGTCTGGGTCGAGCCCATCATCGAACGGCGCACGAACCGCGTGTGGGTCCCCGACCGCTACGAGTGGCGCGAAACCGTCTGCTACGAGCGCGGCCGGCGCATCGTGCGCCGCGAGCACGTCCTCATCGAGCGCGGCCACTTCGAGCGTCGCCCGTGCGAGACGATCGTGACGCCGGGGCACTTCAAGGAATGCCCGCGGCAGGAGCTCGTGTGCGAAGGCCGGTGGGAGACCGTCGAGCGCCAGGAACTCGTGTCCGCCGGCCACTGGGAGACGCGCCGGATCGCGACGGGACCGGTGTACGAAGAACGGTCGAGCGCGCGGATCGGCCTGAGCATTCCGATCCGGTGGTAATGAACGGCATCAGCCTGCGAATCGCCTGCCGTTCGATGTCTCGCGCCGCTCGCCCCTTCTCCCCTGCCCTCTCCCCCGAGTGCGAGGGAGAGGGAGTGCGCTTTCCTGACTTTCCATACACGCTCTGAGCTGAGGGATCGGAACTGAAAACGCGTCGCGCGGAGAATGCCGCGCGACGCGTTTTGTTGTTCCGAGCAGTCATCGGAAGTCTTGCCGCTACAGCAGCGTCTCGATGCTCGTGTACGACGGGTCGGTCAGGTCGTTGACGGCGGAGTCGTTGCCGTCGCCGCCGTCGAGGGTGTCGATGCCAAGGCCGCCGTTGAGGACGTCGTTGCCGGCCTCGCCGAAGATCAGGTCGTTCTGCCCGCCACCGACGAGCGTGTCGTTGCCGCCGCGCCCGTAGAGCTTGTCGTTGGAGCCGTCACCCTTGAGGAAGTCGTCGCCCTGGGTTCCGGTGAGCTCATCGCCGAAGAGCCGGTCGACGCCCGCGTTGCCGGCGAGGTCGTCATTGCCGCCGTAGCCGTAGAGGCGGTCGTCGCCCTCGTCGCCGCGGAGGAAGTCGCGCCCGCCCGAGCCGTTGATGCGGTCGTTGCCCGCGCCGCCGGTGATCGTGTCCTCGCGTTCCACACACCCCACCCACGGGTACGCAACAACCCAGCCGGCCATCGCTCCTTCGGCCGTACCCGTGCGGGCATCCCCCCAGGGGAGCCGCGAAAGCGGTATACTATCGTCGACGTTATGAATGTCAAGGGGAACCTCAAGGAGAAACCCGGATGGGTCTGGGACGACTTGGGACGATCGTCCCAACCCCCGGGGCCGGTTACACTTCCGTCTTCTTGATGCGCTGTTGACATCGCGCCTCCACGCGCGAAATGGGTTCGTTTTGTTCGTTTCGTCATTTCGCGTGCATGGAACATTCCGGCACATTCCGGAAGATCCCGGCACATTCCGGCGGTTTGGGCAGCCGCGCTGCGCCGGGTCGATGGAACATTTCGGAACTTCTTTCTTTAGGGCATCTTCGCGCGTTCTCGGGCATCGCTCCTTTCCACCTCCTCTCGCCCCGCTCCGCCCACGCCGCCGTCTTCCCCCCATCCACCGCCACCCGTGCGCGATTCTCATGAGAATCGTGCACGATCATTCCGGAATCGCGGGAAAAGCCCGGAAATCACGCGAAATAAATCTGGAATCCGCCGGGATTGCCGTAACTCCTTTTGCGCGTTTGTCACGACATTCGCGCACGATCGGCGGTCTGGGTAAGCGAGGCCCGCGCGACGGCTAAACAGTTCCGCCCCTCCCACACCATCCACGCGAGGAAAGAAGGGGGTCAAGGAAAGAAGGGGGTCAGGTTCACTTAATTGAAACGAAGGGGATGTTTCGACCGGAGCGGCCAGAGTAGAAAGATCCTTCGTGACTGCCCCTCGGAACATTCCCGGCGAGATGCTGTTACCGTCACGGCATACCGTCGCCGCGCGCGATGTGGAGCTGTTTGACCGGTTGCTCCGTTCGTTCGTCCCGCCGGGCGCGTTCGACGTCCACGCTCATCTCTACCCCCTTGCGTCCTGCGGCTTTGACTTTCCCGCCGACCGGTTGGCGTCGGACGCCGATGTTGGAATCGCGACGTATCGGCTTACGACCGAGGCGTGGATGGGGGACCGCTCTCCGCGTCGCGGGCTGTTCTTCGGCATTCCCAGTTCGCCCCGCGTCGACGTCACGGCCACCAACGGCTTCGTCGCGCGCGAAGTCGCTCGGGCCGATGGCAGCCTCGGCCTGATGTTGGTGAAGCCAGGTGACGATCCCGCTGCCGTCGAAGCGACCCTGCGCGGCGGGCGGTTCGCGGGGTTCAAGGTCTATCACACGTTCGCGGCGCGCGGGGACACGCCCAACGCCGAACTCGCGGAGTACCTGCCCGCGTGGCTATGGGAACTGGCGGACAAGCACGGCAGCATCATCATGCTACACCTGGTCAAGGCGCTCGCGCTGGCGGACGCCGGGAATCAACGTGGGCTGCGCGAGAACCTCTCGCGGTTTCGCAATGCGAAGGTGATCCTCGCCCACGCGGCTCGGGGCTTCTGCGCGGACCACACGATCGACGGCATCGGCGCCCTCGCCGGCTTCGAGAACGTCTTCTTCGACACCTCGGCGATCTGCGAGGCGGGCGCGCTTCTGGCGATCCTCCGCGAGTTCGGCGCCGGGCGACTCATGTTCGGCACGGACTATCCGACGAGCAGCATGCGCGGTCGGTGCGTGAGCGTCGCCGACGGCTTCGTCTGGCTGTCGCCCAACACCGTCGATTGGAACGCGTCCGCTCACGGCCAGCCGACACTCATCGGCATCGAGTCGTTGCTCGCGCTGAAACAGGCCGTGAAGCTGGCGGGATTGGGCGATGCGGAGGTCGAAGCCATCTTCTTTCGCAACGCGACGAACCTGCTGGCCCATGGGCGATGAACGGCCGCCGCGCATCGCGGCCTCCACGAAGTGCCGCCGGATGATCTCGTCACCTTCCAGGCGGTCGACGTCGCAGGTGCTTCACGACGGACCACAGTCCGGCAAATCGATAGCTCGGATCGACGTAGTGCTCGATCACGTAGAACGCGAAGTAGTACGCCCGCGCGAAGCACCACACCGTGAGCACGAGCAGCACGGCAATTCTGACGCTGGGCTTCTCGAGCACGACCAGCGCCGCGCTCAAGGTCCCGCCCAGAACGAAAAGCCCGGCCTTGAGGTAGAGCACGCACGGATGGGTGATGTCGCCCCGCATACGGGATCATGTCGCGCCGGTGGTGCGTGGAGACGCCTCTGGACCGCCGCCGCGTCCTGGCTACCATGCCTCGCCCATGACCCTTTTTCATTGCCTCATCGTGTTCGCCTGTCTCGCGCTCTGCTGCAACCTCGTCGCCGGCGCGGAGACGTCGCAGCGCTGGTCGGAACAGAAGGCCAACGACTGGTACGCCAAGCAGCCGTGGCTCGTCGGGTGCAACTTCATCCCGAGCAACGCGATCAACCAGTTGGAGATGTGGCAGGCCGATACGTTCGACCTCGCGACGATCGACCGCGAGCTCGCGCTGGCGAAGGGACTCGGCTTCAACACCGTTCGCGTCTTCCTGCACGACCTGCTGTGGGAGCAGGATGCGAAGGGATTCCTCAGTCGCATCGATCAGTTCCTCGGCGTGGCCGACAAGCATGGCATCGGGGTGATGTTCGTCCTCTTCGACGCGGTGTGGGACCCGCAGCCCGTGCTGGGCAGGCAGCGCGAGCCGAGGGCGCACGTCCATAACTCCGGCTGGGTGCAGGGCCCGTCGCGCGACGTGCTGGGCGATCCGTCGCGTCACGACGCGCTGGCGGCGTACGTCAAAGGCGTCGTCGGCCGCTTCAAGGATGACCGCCGCGTGCAGGTGTGGGACATCTACAACGAGCCGGACAACGACAACGTCAACTCGTACGGCGCGAACTCCAAGGCGAAGACGGAACTGGCGAACAAGAAGGAGATGGCGCTGGCCCTGATCAAGAAGGCGTTCGGGTGGGCGCGCGAGGTGAACCCGTCACAGCCGATCACGTCGGGCGTGTGGGCGGGGAGTTGGAAGAGCGCGGCGGAGATGTCGCCGATGGCGCGGTTCTGCGCCGAGCAGTCCGACGTCATCAGCTTTCACTCCTACAACCCGCTGAAGGACGTGAGCGACCGCGTCGATCACCTCCGGCAGTTCAACCGCCCACTGCTCTGCACCGAGTACATGGCGCGCCCCGCGGGGAGCACATTCGAGGCGATCCTGCCGTACTTCAAGGAGCACAAGATCGCCGCGTACAACTGGGGCTTCGTCGACGGCAAGAGTCAGACGATCTACCCGTGGGACACGTGGCAGAAGCAGTACACCGCCGAGCCGCCGGTGTGGTTTCACGACATCTTCCGGAAGGATGGGAGTGCCTACGACGCGAAAGAGGTCGAGCTGATCAAGCAACTCACCGGCGCGAAGTGACGCGAGTGCCAACGAGCGCCGAAGATGTCATCCTGAGGTACTCCGAAGGATCTCACGCGATCGAACACCGGAGATCCTTCGGAGTACCTCAGGATGACAACCTAACACACAACGCCTGACAACTAATGCAGCTTGATGCTCCCGCGCGTGAGCTTCAGTTCCGCCTCCGCCTTCTCGTTGGACTGCCAGCGGCGAATTCGCTTCATCGGCGGGACGATCGTCGTGGAGATCATGAACGCGCCCAGCCACGAGGGCACGTACTTGTCCGGTTCCCCTGGTTCCAATAAGCCGGCCGCCTGCTGCTGCCTCAGTCCTTCGGCGAGCAGGCCGCGGTACCATTGCAGTTCCTCGCCCTTGGGCGGGACGAACTTGCCGACGCCAGGAGGCTTCAGTCGCGCCCCGCGGTTCTGGTGCAGCCGGAAGACGACGGCCGCGCTTTCGACGTCGCGGACCTGGACGACGTCGCGCGACGGGACCGGCTTACGCCACGAGACGTCGGGGTTGTTGGTCGTGAGGATGAGGAAGCCGTTGTCGAACAGCGCGTAGAAGTCGGTGTAGACGACCGTCCGTTTCTTCGACAGCACGCCGCCGCCCGCGCCGATCATCACGTTCACCGCGGCCACGTCCTGCGTCTGCGCGTTCGTCCACAGCGCGACGAAGGTGAACGTGTCGGGCGTGTAGTCGGCGATCGAGAAGTAGGCGATCGGTTCGAAGTCATTGGTCGACAGCGCCGGCGCGGCCTTGGCGAAATGCCGGACGACGTCTTCGGGCAGATCGTCCGGCGCGAGGTTCGCCATGACGGGGTTGCCGTTCAGCGTCAGCTTTCTGGCCAACAGTGTGACGACGACATATGGCACGACGATCAGCAGGAACAGAATGAAGAAGAATGCAGTCATGAGGCCGCTACCCTAGCAGGCCCCTTGCGAGTGGCCAACCCTCGCTCTGGCGCGTCGGGTATAACGTCGGGGTATGACACCGCTTCGCTCGCTCATCGACGCGCTGGAGACGATCGCCCCGACCCAATTCGCCGAGGAATGGGACAACGTTGGCCTGCTCGCTGGGGATCCGAGCCAACCCGTGTCGAAGGTGCTATTGACGATTGACTACACCGCCCAGGTGGCGGCGGAGGCGAGGGCGGGCGGGTTCGACGCCATCGTCGCATACCATCCGCCGATCTTCGACGCCATCAAGCGGGTGATCGCGGGGAGCCTGATCTTCGACGCGATTCGCCGCGGCGTGGCGATCTATTCGCCGCACACGGCGCTCGACGTGGCCCCCGGCGGGACGAACGACGTGCTCGCCGACGCCATCGGCATCGGTGAGAGTAATCGGGGCCCGCTGCGGCTGATCGAGGCGAAGGCGCAGCAGTACAAACTTGTCACCTTCGTGCCGGAGAAGGACGTGCAGCGCGTCGCGGAGGCGCTGTTTGCCGCCGGGGCGGGTCGCATCGGCAACTACTCATCCTGCAGCTTTCAGTTGCCCGGCACCGGCACATTCTACGGCAACGAAGGGACCAACCCGACTGTCGGCCAGAGCGGCAAGCTCGAACGCGCGTCTGAAGTGCGTCTTGAGACGGTCATGCCGATCGCGCGCATTCACGAGGTGCTGGCTGCGCTTCGTAGAGCGCACCCGTACGAAGAACCGGCGTTCGATCTCGTGCAACTCGCGGCCCCACCGGAGAAGCTCGGCCAGGGTCGCATCGGCGCCTTGCCGCCGACCCCGCGCGGACAGGTGCTCGATCGGATCAAGCGCGAGCTGGAACTTGATCACCTGCTCGTCGCCGGCCCAACCGACGGCACGATCACCCGCGCCGCCTGTTGCGCCGGCGCCTGCGGCAACATGCTCGACGACGCGATCGCGCAAAAGGCGGAGCTTTACCTCACCGGCGAGATGCGCCACCACGATGCGATCAAGGCCGCCAAGGCGGGATTGACCGTCGTCTGCACGCTTCACTCCAACAGCGAGCGGGCCGTGCTCAAGCGGCTGGGGCGGCGTCTGTCGGAACTGGCGCCCGCACTCCCGTTCGACGTGTCGCGGACGGATCGCGATCCGTTCACGTTTGCATGACGGCCTCTAACGTTGGCAGGCGTCCCGCCCGAGCATCCCCGCGCACACCCATACAACCGGAACACCTTCACGCCCGGCGGGCGCACAACCCGCCCGATCGCGCCAGCCGATTCTTCCTATCGCCCCTAAACCGAGAATCCGGACCTGCGGCGCTGGTCAGCGGGGCAAATACTGTCGAAGAAGCAGATGGAGGATGGCGCGGGATGCGCGACGCAGCGAGGCGGTGACGTACGCCGCCCGTCGCGCGGGACCCGAGGGTGTGTAACCAGCGTGCGCGCGCGTGCATGGAAACCCGGCGCGCGTCCGCAAGCAAGCGAGGAGTTGAGACCGTGAGAAAATCGATGTTCTCCAAGTCGGCGGTGGTCGCGTTCGCGTTGATCGTGGGCGCGGCCGGGTGTGCGAGCAAGAAGAAGCCGGACCCGATGGACTCGGTGTCGGGCGTGATCACGATGCCCAAGCACGTGAAGCTCAGCCCCGCGGCCGTCGCGCACGTGCGGCTGGTCGACGTGACGGGCGGCGGTTACGTCGAGGGCAAGACGGTCGTGGCGGAGAAGGCGCAGGTCGCCGAGGACGGGACCATCCCGTTCACGCTCGTGTTCAAGGAGAAGCAGATCAACCCGAACCACAAGTACGCGGTGGACGCGCGGATCGTCGACAAGAATCGCGTGCTGCTCATCGGCGGGAAGAAGTACCCCGTCGTCACGAAGGGCAACCCGGACACGGTGGAGATGGAAGTGGCGGGGGCGTTTTAGTCTGACAAACGTGGTGGGGTGGTTGGGTGGTGGTGTGATGGTGTAAAACCAGCTTCACACTACTTCACTCAACCACCCTACCACTCCATCACTCCGCCACCTCTTCAAGCCTTCGGATACTCCCATGGCCCGCGATACTCGCGCTTGAGCAGCGCAGCCGCCTCCGGGTCATCGAGGATCGTCTGCTTCGCGCCATCCCAGCGGACGCTGCGGCCAAGCTTCAGGGAGAGCATGCCGAGCAGGGCGCAGGTGGTGGCGCGGTGGCCGGCTTCGATGTCGCAGGCGGGGGCGCGGTTCTGTTCGATCGCGTCGACGAAATCCTTCCAGAGCTCGGGGACGTTGTCCTGGAATTCGCCGGTGAACTTTGCGTCTTCGTGAACGGTGGGTTGCTTGTCGTCGATGGGGTAGAAAGTCCAACCGTCGAGCCAGCCGAGGTGGAAGACGCCGTTGGTGCCGCAGAACTCGACGCCGATCGGCTGGTGCTTGCTCGTCGGGTCGCCGGCGAACTGGCGGTGCTCCCACGTCATCGTAAAGTCGTCGAACGCGTAGGTGGCGATCTGGTGATCGGGCGCATCGGTCGTCTGCTGTTTCCCGTCGTTGACGGGCGCCCCCTTGATCGGTCGGCCGCCCGTGGAGAAGACGGTCGTGGGGTGGTGTCTCTCCATGATCCAGAGAACCTGGTCGAGCCAGTGAATGCCCCAGTCGCCGAGTTGGCCGTTGGCGAAGTCGAGGAACTGGCGATGGCCGCGCGTGTGGATTTTCTTGTTGAACGGCCGCAGCGGCGCGGGGCCGCACCACAGGTCCCAGTTGAGGTCCGCCGGCGGTTCCTCGTTCGCCTGCGGCTTCTCCGGCCCCTCGCCGCCGCCGTTCACGAAGCACTTGATCTCGCCGATCGTCCCGACCTTGCCCGAGCGGATGAATTCCCGCGCTGACAAGTTGTGCGGCGACACCCGCCGATGCGTCCCCACCTGCACGATGCGCCCGCTGTCGCGCGCCGCCTTCACCATCGCGGCGCCTTCGAGCACGGTGTGGCCGATCGGCTTCTCGACGTACACGTGAGCCCCGGCCCGCACGGCGGCGATCATCATCAGCGGATGCCAGTGATCGGGCGTGCCGACGATGACGAGCTGGGGCTTCTCCTTTTCGAGAAGCTCGCGGTAGTCGACGTAGGTTCTCGGCGTATCGCTGGTGAGCTTGCCGATGTTCTCGGCGCATTTCTTGATCTGCGCCGCATCCACGTCGCATAAGCCGACGACCTTGACGCGGCCGTCCTTCAGCGCGGCGCCGAGGATGTTCGTCCCCCACCAGCCGCAGCCGAGGAGGGCGACGGTGTGCTTGACGCCCGATTTGGTCGTCTGACCGTTGAGAATCGCGGGCGCCGCGCTGAGCGCGAGCGAGCCGGCCGCCATGGATGACGATTTGAGAAACGATCGCCGGGAGGTTTGCATGCGGCGATCATCAAACGGCGAGGGCAGTATGTAAAGCGCGCGAAAGATCACCTGCACGCGGTTCGTGACCGAACCTTTGTGGGGCGTCACCATCCTTGCTTCGTCGAGAGCACCGGGTTGAACCCGATCGCGCCTGCGCGTCGCCGTCGTACCCGCATCCGTGCGAACCACAGTCCGACGGACGTCAGCGCCACGACCAGCGGCGACAAGATAATCAGGCATGCGCCCAGCGGAAGATCTGATGCGTTGCCCCAGAGTTGAAAGGACCAGAGCAGGCCCATCACGAAAAGCGGCGCGACGAGCGGGAGGGCCGCCCAGTGCCCCCGCCACGCGACGTAGAAGCTGCCGAGGGCCAGGACGACCGCGACCAACCCGAAACACAGGAACGGCACGAGCCCGCTGAAGTCGGAGGCGAGGATGTTCATCGTTTGTCTATTCTCGCTCGTATCGGCTGAACGTGAAGCCGATGGCGTGGCGATCGTCACGGGGATGAGGCACGGCGCTGACGCGCCGCCACTGGGTGCGGTCGAACGGTGGGAACATCACGTCGCCCTCGACCGGCTCATCGAGCTCCGTCAGGTGCATGACCCGCACGCGCGGCATGGCGGCCGCGTAGAGGACGGCGCCGCCGATGACGAAGGCGGGGCCGGGCGCGCCGCTGACGAGCCCGAGCGCATCGTCGAGCGATCGGGCAAGGAAGACGTCGGTGTGAGGGGGTTTTTCCAGTGTCGTGCTGATGACGATCGAGCGGCGGCCGGGCAGCGGCCGGCCGATCGATTCGTAGGTCCGCCGGCCCATGATGATCGCGTGGCCGAACGTGAGCCGCTTGAAATGGCGGAGGTCGTCGGGCAGATGCCAGGCGAGTTGGCCGCCCTTGCCGATGACGCCGTTGGCGGCGACGGCGGCGACGAGCTCGAGGCCTGGCTGCGCTGCACGTGTCATCCTGAGGTACTCCGAAGGATCTAGCGGCGAACGTAAGGGCCCTTCAGCTCCGGCTAGATCCTTCGGAGTACCTCAGGATGACCGAGAACGCGCGCCCGGCGCAATCCTGAATCTGTCTACACCGCCACCAGCGCCTTGATCGGCGGGTGCGGGTCGTAGTTCTCGATGCGGATGTCAGCTTCGGTGAAGCCCTCGATGTCGCGCACGTCCTCATTCAGCGACAGCTTTGGCAGCGGCCGCGGCTCGCGCGAAAGCATCTCGCGGGCCTGGTCGAGGTGATTTTCGTACAGGTGCGCGTCGCCAAGCGTATGGACAAAATCGCCGGGCTTGAGGCCGGTCACCTGCGCGATCATGTGGGTCAGGATCGCGTAGCTGGCGATATTGAACGGCACGCCGAGGAACAGGTCGGCCGAGCGCTGGTAGAGCTGGCAGGAGAGGTGGCCGGCGCCGCCTGCGGCGAGCCCCGTCGAGCCGGACACGTAGAACTGGAACATCGTGTGGCAGGGCGCGAGCGCCATGCGCGGGATGTCGGCGACGTTCCAGGCGCTGACGATCAACCGGCGCGAGTGCGGGTTGGTGCGGATCTGCTCGATCACCTCCTTGAGCTGATCATGGGTGCGCCCGTCGGGCCCTTCCCACCGCCGCCACTGCTTGCCGTAGACGGGGCCGAGCTCGCCCCGTTCGTCGGCCCACTCGTCCCAGATGCTGACGTTGTGCTCCTTCAGATAGGCGATGTTCGTCTCGCCGCGGATGAACCAGAGCAGTTCCTGGATGATCGAGCGGAGGTGGATCTTGCGATTGGTCAGGAGCGGGAATCCCTCGCGCAGGTCGAAGCGCATCTGATGCCCGAAGAGGCTGCGCGTGCCGACGCCGGTGCGATCGGGGCGGGGCTCACCGTCTTCCAGGGCGCGGCGGACGAGGTCGAGGTAGGGTTGCATCGGCGGCGCATCGTATGAGCATGGGGGGAAGCCGACAAGAAGCCTAACTGACCGGCGACAGGATACCCACGGACCGTCGACTGGTCCTGCCAGGCTTCTCAGACCGGCAAACCTCTCCCCGCTTCTTTGAAGTCGAGGGTGTCGTAAGCAACCTCACGAAATTCTTCTGCATCGGCGGCGTCTGTTTTCGGTAACGCACGCGCAGTCCCGCCACCCTTTCAAGCGGGTGGATGACGAAGGGGAACCTTTGAGCTGATCGCGCGTTGCACGATAAGGAGTACCCCCTCTCAGCCGGCTTGCGCGAACCCCCGCGCGGGCCGGCTGATTTTTTCTGGTGCGGCGCCGCGAAACCGCAAGCGACGTCGCGCGAGTTCACCCGCGTAGCACCGCTGCCGGAGGCTCAAAGCGATAAATCCATCTCCAGCATTCCCGGAAATACCGGATGAATGAAGAAGGGCGGCCGAAGCAGTCGGCCGCCCTTGGAAAGCGTTCACTTCGCGAAATCAGAGGTTCGTTCCCGGACCGCTTCGCCTCTTCAGAGGTTCACGGCCAGTGCTGGGCGGAGCGCGGTCGTTACCGGCCACGCTCGCGTCGCGCCCGTGCGCTTTCGCCGCCGCGGAAGATGATTGTCCGTCGACCCTGCGGCCATATTGGCTTTGGCCGCTTGCGAGTCTTCGGCTGCCGCACTGGCGCCCGTTGTTCGAGTTGCGTCAGTTGCGGCGTCGTCCGTCGGCTCGGCGTGCGCTTCGGCGCACCAGCCCGCGACCGCCCGCCGAGTGCTTCCTTGACGCGGAAGACCCGGTGGGCACTGCGGACCAACCGTTGCACTGCCGGTCCGGTCGATGCACGCCCGTTCCGAATCAGCGCCTCGCGAGCGAGGCGGCTAAATGGCGCGGACAAGCTCGACCGGACGCCTCTCTTGAGGTTTTTGTCCCCTTCAGCGCTCGCTCGCCACGTCGCGCTTGCCCGGCGATGCCATCGCCGGGCGATCCCGCTTCGGCTCCTTGGCGACGTCGTCGTCTCCTTCGCCCGGTGCTTTCGCACCTCGTGCACCCACGCACCGGCGACGTCTGCTGGCCCATGCGGTCTTACGCTTTGGCCGGAGTTGGCTCGGTCGTTCTTGCGCGAATTGACATCGCGCGTGTTGGCCGAGACGCTCCGCCGTTCGACGCGATCGACTGCATCGATCGCGCCGCGCCCGCCGCGGGTCATGCGCCGGCGCTTTTCTGCAACCGGCGTTCCGCTACCCGACAGACGCGAGCCACGTGGCCTGGTCGGTCCCCTTTCGGCGGCGAAGCTTTGTTGGGTTTCCGTCCCGTGAACGTAGCCGACAACGAGGTCGGCCGTATGTCACGCGTGTGACGGTGTTCGCTTTCGACGCCTTCGCCCGACGGCGCTCCTGGGGTTTCAGATGGCCCTTCGCAGGTTTGCTCCCGCAAGCGGGCGAGCCGTGCGTTTCCGCCGGCTCGGGCCCACGTGCCGTTTGTCGATCGATCGGTCGCGGTGTTTTAGCCGCGCGACCGGCCGGCCCGGTTGAAGCGGGTGGGCGTTTTTTCGTTTCCGACACTCAAGCGCCGTGCAAGCACGGCGGCTAAATGTGGAGGAAAAACGAACGACGCCCGATGGGTCGGTCGATCGAGGATCGGTCGGTTCGGCTTCTGGGTCTTTGCCTCCCGCTTGCGATCCGCCACGCGCCAGCGTTCGTCTTTTCCGGCGTGGGCGTCCTGCCTTGGGCTTTCGCCTCTCTCAGGTGTGACGGGTGCGGCGTGCACGAACGACCGGGTGCGAATGACCCGCTTCGTTCCACCGATCGCCCGGCCCCAGATCTCCCAATCGGGATCTCTCGGGCCGAATCCGCTCATGGGTTTGCGTCAGTCGTGTCGGCCTCGCGACGGGTCCAGTAAGCAGTACCGGGCTCGTCGTTTGTCGAGTGTGCGAGTTCGCGTCGACCGTTCGCGACATTGCGAGACGCGACGCTTATCGCTGTTCGCCGCTGACGTCCCTTCAGCGTATTGAAGCGACCAATGCCTTGCCGATCCGCCTGCGGCTTGTCAGTTCGCCGGGGACCGGCTCCCTGTCTGAGGTTTTGCACCGTCCGTGCAGAAATGGAAATCGGCACGGCGAGGTGCGTCAGCCGATCTGAACCTCTTCACGCGCAACTGTACCGCGTGATCGCAGGGCGGCAACGGAAAAATTGGAAAGATTGATTCACCGCAGAAGGCGCAGAGGACGCAGAGAAACAGAATGCAAACTTGCTTTCGCTCTCCTCTGCGTCCTCTGCGCCTTGGTGGTTCTCATCTGCCGTTGAACGACCGCAGCGCGGCAACCAGCTCGGTGACGTGCTGCACCTCGGCTTCGCGCGAGGCGAGCCGGTCGCGGTCGATCTTCCCCTGCCCGCGGTACTGGTGGTGCTGAGCGACGTCCGGCGACCAGTACGCGTGTCCGCCCTGGGCATAGGCGGCGGTCTGGTCCGTCGCGCGCATCAGCGCATCGGCCGCGGTGATGAGCGCCGCCGGCTCCAGGTTCTTCTGCGTCGCGATGAACTCCGCCGTCGTCTGCAGGAAGCCGCGGGAGATCGTGCGACGCGACGATGCGTGGTTCACGAACGCCGCGAACCACTGCTGATGGCGCTGCGTCATCCCGGGTTCGCAAAGCAGCGCGATCGCGAGCGGCCAGAGCTCCGCCGGCAGCGCCTCGCGCAGCGCCGCGGCGGTGTGCGCATCGGGCGCGTTGTCGAGCCGGAGTAGCCGCACGAATCGGTCCGCCATGACCTCGTGCATCGTGAGCGGCGCCTCCGTCCCGTCCGGCAATTGCACGATGGCGTGCGCGACCTCGGCGCACAGGTCTTCCACGAGACGTCGCAGATCGTCGCCCGTCGGACACGGCTCGACTGAGCTCGCCGAAGCCCGGTGGTACAAGAGGTCTGCCACCTCCGCGCGCTCGTCGAGCGTCGGCGTGAATACGGGTGCGAAGAGGATGTCCAGCTCGTGGTCCTCGAGGATCGACGCCGCGCAGAGCAGGAACGGCGCCGTCCCGGTGGAGTGCTCGGCGAGGTGCTGAGCGAGTTGCCGCTGTGTCTGCGGCTGCAGCGCTCGCGGCCGGCGCAGCAGCGCCGCGAGTCGCGACTTGAGCTGCTCGTACATGACGCGCGCCTCCTCCACGGGATGCACCGCCACTGGGGACGTCCACACACGCACGAATCACCCAACACTGTACCACACCAGTACCACACCGGAACGTGCACGGAGAACTGAAAGGCCATGGAAAGGTCGCGCCGGGTGTAACTTCTGTTTGTGGCCGATCGATCTTGAAATGTCATCCTGAGGTACTCCGAAGGATCTGGCTTCACCGACGGATCAGCTGGATCCTTCGGAGTACCTCAGGATGACAAGCTGGCGCAGCCACAAGGATGAGTTGCACCCGGACGAGCCTAGAATATCTCGGAGTGATGCCATGGCGGAACCGGTTCATGTGATCGGCGTCGGCCGAACCGATTTCAAGCGGAACGTCCGCAAGGAAGGCAAGACGATCCGCGACCTGATCGTCGAGGCCGCGCGAGCGGCCATCGACGACGCCGGCATCGATCCCGGCGACATCCAATCCGGCGTGGTGGGGAACTTCGCCGCCGGGCTCTTCACGCGACAACTGCACCTTGGCGCGATGCTGATGGACGTCGATCCGGCGCTCCGCGGCATCCCCACCGTGCACACCGAGGCCGCGTGCGCTTCTGGCGGCGTGGCGGTGCTGACCGGTGCGCAGCAGGTCTGGGGCGGCCTGCATGACGTCGTGCTGGTCGTGGGGGTCGAACAGCAGAAGACGATGGCTCCCGCCGACGGGTCGGACGTGCTCGGGGCGGCGGGAGATTATCACGAAGAGAAGGCCCGCCATGGCGAGTTCATGTTCCCGAAGCTCTTCGCACGGATCGCACAACTCTACGCCGATCGCTACGGCCTGAGCGAACGGCAACTGGCGCTGGTCGCGGTCAAGAATTTCTCGCACGCGCGCAAGAACCCGATGGCCCAGATGCGCGACCGAGCGTTGACCCTCGATGTCGCCGCAACGGAATCGGAAGGGAATCTCCGCATCGCGCCACCACTGAAGGTCACCGACTGCTCGCAGATCACCGACGGCGCGGCGGCGGTCGTCCTGTGCTCGGCGAAGCTGGCGGCGAAGCTGTCCCCGTCGCGCCGCGTCCGGCTGCTCGGCTACGGCCACACGACCGACTACCTGCCGCTGGATCGAAAGGACGTGCCGGACTTCTCCATCGCGCGCCAGTCCGCGGCGCAGGCGTACGCGATGTCCGGCCTGACGCCGCGCGACATCGACGCCGCCGACGTGCACGACTGCTTCTCCATCTCCGAGATCGTCGCCAGCGAAATCGTCGGCCTGGCGGAGCCGGGCGGCGGCGGGCGGCTGCTGGAGAGCGGCGCCACCATGCTCCCGCCCGTGCGCGCGGAGTTGGGCATCGCCGCCCCCCCAACCCCGGCCAGATCGATCCCAATCAACCCCGGCGGTGGGCTGATCGGCGACGGGCACCCCGTCGGGGCGACCGGCGTCCGACAGGTCGTCGAGGCGTATCAACACCTGACCGAACGCGCAGGATCGCGGCAGGTGGACGGCGTCCGGCGCTATCTCACGTTCAATATGGGGGGCAGCGTCACGACCAGCGTCACGATGATCTGGGGCCATGACCAACCTCTCACCCAACCCCGCGGCGTTGACGCGCTCGCAGGAAGGAGAAATCGCCATGACGAATGAGCAGACCGCCGCGCTTTCGCGCCGCGGCTTTCTTGCGACGGCCGGACTCGCCGCGACGGCTGCCTGGCTCGCTCCAACCACGCGTGGGCTCTTCGCCCAGGAGGGATCCGCCGGTTCGGCTTCCGGGGGCGGCGCCGCTTCGCTGGCCGGCCTCGTCACCACGGCGCGAAAGAAAGCTC
This sequence comes from Tepidisphaeraceae bacterium, assembly GCA_049679725.1. Lineage (GTDB taxonomy): Bacteria > Planctomycetota > Phycisphaerae > Tepidisphaerales > Tepidisphaeraceae > DASYWJ01. The sequence goes on along the minus strand of JBAUGM010000194.1, from coordinate 5,301 downwards.
AGACCGCGAAGATCACGGTCGAGAAATTGCGCGGGAACGTCAGCATGCTGACCAACGACGTGGGCGGCAACATCGCCGTCCTGCACGGCCGGGAGGGCAAGCTGCTGGTCGATGCCGGCCTGGCCGGATCGCGAGGGCAAATCACCGAGGCGCTGGCGAGCATCAGCGCTGATCCGATCAGGTATGTCGTTAACACGCACTGGCACTTCGACCACACCGAGGGGAACGAATGGCTGCACGAGGCCGGCGGCGCCACGATCATCGCGCACGAGAACGTCCGCAAGCGGATGTCGGAGGCGACGCGCGTCGAACCGTGGAACCACACGTTCGAGCCGTCCCCCGCCGCAGCGCTCCCCACCTTCACGCTGCGGACCGCCGACGCGCCCGACGGCGCGGCGGGGGCGAAGCTCCACCTGAACGGCACCGCCGTCCGCATCGACGCCTACCAGCCGGCGCACACCGACGGGGACACCTCCGTCGAGTTCAGCGATGCCGACGTCATCCACCTCGGCGATCTCTGGTGGAACGGCATCTACCCGTTCATCGACTATGAAACCGGCGGCAGCATCAACGGCACCATCCGCGCTGTCGAATCCAATCTGGCCAAGGTCGGCGCGAAGACCCTCATCATTCCCGGCCACGGCCCGGTCGGCGGCAAGTCTCAACTCGGCGAGTTCCGCGACATGCTCGTCGCCGTTCGCGACCGAGTCGCGGCGCTGAAGGCGCAAGGCAAGTCGGCGGAGGAAGTGATCGCCGAGAAGCCCACGGCCGCCTACGACGCCACGTGGGGCGCCTCCATCGTGAACGGCGCGTTGTTCACGAGACTGGTTTATGCCGGCGTGTGATCGTGGGGCTCCACACGAGCGACTCAGAATCACGGGCAAGCGCGTGCTCGTGCCCGGCAACACACGAGGCAAGCCTAAAATCAGCACGATGCCGTCCGCCGTCCCAATCCGCCTGCTGACGGCCGTCCCCATTTGCGATGGCCACGACAGCGCCATCAACACGATCAACCTCGAGCTGATCCGCCACGGGATCGAGGTCATCTACCTCGGCTACCACCGCTCGGCCCGCGACATCGTGCGCGCGGCGATCCAGGAGGACGCGGCGGCCATCGGCATCTCCAGCTACAACGGCGGGCACGTCGAGTTCTTCGGCGAGGTGATCGAACGGCTCCGCCGGAGCGGCGCCGGAGACATCGGCGTCTTCGGCGGCGGGGGCGGGACGATCAGCCATGCCGATGCGAAGGTCATGCGCCGAAAAGGTGTGGACCGGATCTTCTTTGCGGGCACGCCGCTGGACGAGATGGTCGCTTTTCTCCGAACGACCTACGGCCGACCGCGCAAGCGCAATGCGGGGCGCGAGCCGAAGCGCGATAAGGACCGCGATCGACGGCTCGGGAGGCTCCTCTCGGCGATCGAATCGGGCAATGATTCGCCGCGCCGCGCCGCGCGATCCGGCGTCAAGCCGCGCACGATCGGCATCACCGGACCCGGCGGGGCCGGCAAGACGACGTTGATCGACGAGCTCGTGCTTCGCTGTCTGCGCTCTAACCCGTCCGCGCGGATCGCCATCCTCTCCCACGATCCCAGCATCATCGGAACGGGCGCACTGCTGGGCGACCGCGCCACGATGATCTACTCGCAGGACGACCGCGTCTTCATGCGCAGCTTCGCGACCCGCGGCCAAGCGGGCGGGCTGTCGCGCACGACACGTGCTTGCCTCGAAGCATTGCGCGACGAGTTCGATTTCGTCTTCGTCGAAACCGTCGGCATCGGCCAGGAATCGGCGCCGTTCGACAAGCGTGAAGTCGACCGGACGGTCTTCGTGATGAGCCCCGAGTACGGCAGTCGCCTGCAACTGCAGAAGATCGTCATGCTCGACGTCGCCGACGTGGTCGTGGTCAACAAGGGCGACCTGCCCGGCGCTCCAACCGCGCTGGCCGAGGTCCGCCAGCGCCTGGCAGGCAGCGAGCGGCGGCAGTCGCTCGTCGGAACGATCGCCAGCCGCCACGGCGACGCGGGCGTGGACGAGGTGTTGCGATTGGTGACGGTGAACGGCGGCAGTGAGCCATGAGTGACCTCGCGTCCATCATCGATGCTGTCCGCGGCTACGACCGTTTCGTCGAAGAGCAGGTGCGCCAAACCCGCGACGACGAACGCTTCCGCGCGGAGTTGCTGCGCCGATGGCAGGCGCTGCGCGACGGCGTCGCCACGGTCACGACGCCGACGGGGCTGACGCTCCCCCGCCTCGCCCTGCCGCAGACGGATGAGCCGGCGGAGATCGCGCGGTACCTGTTCGCCGAAGGCCCGCCCGGCGAATTCCCATTCGTGAATGGCGCGTATCGCCAGATGTACCTCGAGCACTCCGGCGACGGACGCGAGCACCAGGCCGAAGAGCCGACGCGCCTTTTCGCCGGCCTGGGACTGGCCGACGACACCAACCGGCGCTTCCACTTCCTCACCCGCCAGCAGCGCAGCGTTCGCCTGAGCACCGCCTTCGACGGCCCCACGCTCTACGGCCTGGACAGCGATCGCGACGGCGTGTTCGGCAAGGTCGGCGAGGGCGGCGTCGCGATCGACACGATCGACGACATGCAGCGGCTCTACGCCGGCTTCCCGCTGGATGACGACCATTTCTCCGTCTCCATGACGATCAACGCCCCGGCCCCGATCCTCCTGGCGATGTACGTTGCCGCCGCCAAGCGCCGCTTCGGGCCCGACGTCGTGCCAAAGCTCCGCGGCACCGTGCAGGCGGACATCCTCAAGGAAGTGCAGGCGCAGAACGAGATCATCTTCCCGGTCGAGGCGTCGCTGCGGTTTCTCGGCGATATGGTCGAGCACACGACGCAGCACATGCCGCGCTGGTACCCGATCTCGATCAGCGGCTACCACATCGCCGAGGCCGGCGCCACGCCCGTGCAGCAGGCGGCGTACACGCTGTCCAATGGCTTCACCTACGTCCAGCTCTTCCGCGAGCGCGGGATGGACGTGAACCGGTTCGGCCCGCGGCTGTCATTCTTCCTCGATTGCGGGCTGGACATTGAGTACCTCGCGCTGGCGCGGGTCTGCCGCAGGATCTGGGCGATCGGCATGCGCGACGTGTTTCACGCCGACGCGCGCGCCCAGCTCTTCAAGCTCCACACGCAAACCAGCGGGCGATCGCTCGTCGCGCACGATTTTCAAAACAACCTCACGCGCACCGCGATCGAGCTGATGCTCGCCTGCGCCAACGCCACCAACTCCTGCCACAGCAACAGCGCGGATGAGCCCTTCACCACGCCGGGAGAGGAGTACGTCCGCCTGGCGGCGCATGCCCAGGCGATCCTGCTGGAAGAGACCGGGCTGTTCAAGCACATGATGAACGTGCTGGGCGGCTCGCCGGGAATGCAGATCGTCGAGCGGGCCGTGCAGCAGGCGATCCTCGACGAATTTCGCGAGATCGACCGCCTCGGCGGGGTCCTCTCGGCCATCACGCACCGCTACCAGCGCAGCCAGATCCAGGCCGCCGCGTATCGCTACGAGCGGCAGATCTACGATCGAACCCGCCCGATCATCGGCCTCAATCGCTACCGCGACGATTCGCGAGAATTGCCCGAGGTGCGGGTCGTCCGCACGCCGCGGAAGACCAAGCAGCTTCAGGTCGATCGGTTGCGGAAGTTCAAGAAGCGTCACGCGCGGCGGTGCGAGCGCGCCCTCGACGAACTGGCGACCGTCGTCGAATCCGGCGGCAACGTCTTCGCCAAGCTGATCGAGACGGTGGAGCACTGCTCCCTCGGCCAGATCACCGCGCGCCTGCACGAGCTGGTGGGACGATATCGGCCGACGGTGTGACCACGCTCGACCTGCAACTGGACAACGTGCTGAACGGGCGCGCGTACATCAATTTTCACACCGTCCAGTTCGCCGGCGGCGAAGTCCGCGGGAACATCCAGATCATCCCGCTCCCCCCGGCGCTGCTGACGGGATTGCTGGGACTCGCCATGGTGGCAGCGCGGCCGATGTGCAGGGCGCTGCGAACCCGGACGTCCGCGGCGTGATAGTGGCTCTGGCGACTCACTTGCCGTTCGCTTCCGCCCACGCCTGCCGCCAGAGCCGCTCGATGCGCTTCACCGCCCACGCCTGCTGGTGGGCTTTCACTTCCGCGACGCTCATCTCGCGGCCCAGGTACGTCCCCTTGAACCGGAAGAACGCTTCCGTGTCGAACTTCTTCCCCGAGGTCGACCCCTGCGGTTTCTCCGGCGCCCCGCCCTGCCCGGCGGCGTTCATCGCGGCCAGGCCGATGAGCGGCAGCGCGTCGTAGCTCGCCAGCGACACCTCGCACGTCGCCTGCCACACGTCGTCGGTGATCACGGGGTCTTTCACTTCCGACAGCGCGGCCTCCAGCAGCGTCCAGTACGCCTCGCGGAGGGAGGTAAAATCGTCCACCTCGTCATCGACCATCTTCCACTCCACCTCGGAGTGGACGTTGGGCGCGTTGCGCTTGTCGGCGAAGTAGGCCTGACTCTTGTAGTCGATCGTCGCGTGCTGCGGCTGGGTGTTGTCGGCGGCGTAGTGGGCGAGGTAGCCGGCCCACTTCACGGCGTGATCGTCGCGCGGGTATTGGCCGGGCTTGTCCTGCAAGCGACGGGCGCGGATCGATTCGACCAGCTTGCGGTAGCATTCTTCCGCGCGGAACGGGAGCATCCCCGCGCGGATGTAGCGCGGGTCCTTCATGTCGCGCGGGATGTCGGGGAGTTTCGGCTTGCCGCTTCGGTCGTGGCGGTAATCGCGCTTCGTTTCGTCGGGGACGAAGAACTCCATGTCGATGTAGTGCAGCAGCCGCTCGTGTACGCCGTAGGGCGCGACCTTCGAATTCTGCGGGTCGGTGTGGACGGCCATGTCCGGCATCGTCGCCCAGAACGGGAGGCCGTCCGTGCCGTGCGGGACCATGCCGATGCGGGCGTGGAGGAGGTACTCGCGCTCGGCAGTCATGTCGCGCGGGCCGGGGGTGTTGGCTGCGAGCCACTGCTTCATTTGGGGCGGGGTCGACGGGTCGGCGATGAGACGGGTCGCGGCGAGGCGCGTGAGTTGGATGTGCTCTTTGGTCCCCCACGCCAGCGCGTGTTGGAATGGCAGCGCGAGGAGGAGAAAGGTGAACGCTACGACGAGTCGACCCATGAACCGCTCCAATGGTTGAGGCGGGCGCGGAGGATAACGCGAGGGCGGTAGAGATGCGAAGGATCAACCCACGGCGGGGCAAGGCGCCAGCGCCGCCCCGCGCCGTTTCGCCGGTCATCGTGAGAACCGCGCGGGGCGGCGC
>JBAUGM010000193.1:0-10188 GCA_049679725.1 Tepidisphaeraceae bacterium | reverse complement strand
CCCGCCGCCTCCGCCACCCCCACCGCCACCGGTGGGGAAGTTGCCGCCCCCGCCCTCGGCCAGCATCGAGAGGAACGCGGCAAACCCGATCGTGAACCACTTGCCGATGCTGAACGGCTTGAAAAGCATCCGCCCGGTCCGGTTCATCGCCTGACTCATCGGATCGCTGACGGAGATGTCCACGTGAATCGCCCTCCCTATCCCCCAAGCTTCTCACTTCCCCGCCAGCTTCTGCCGCAGCAGCTCGTTCGCCTTGGCCTTGTCCACCTGCGCCCCGTGCGCCTTGATGAACGCCCCCATCGCCTGGCCGACCTGCTTTTCCGTGAAGCTGTTCTTCGCGAGAAACGCGTCGACCAGCCGTTCCGTGTCCTCGGTCGAACCCTTCTTCGGCAGATATTCCTCGACCACGCCCAGCTCGGTCCTCAGCTTGGCGACCTCGTCAGGCTTGCCGACCTTTTCGTACTCCTCGATGCTCTTGCGCAGCTTTTTCCCATACGCCTCCACCGCCTGCTCGGCCGTGGGCTTGTTGGGCATGAGGTCGATGTTCTTCACGTCCGACAGGAGCATCCGGATGACCCCCAGCCGGTCCTTCTGCCCGGATTTCAGGGCCGTCTTCATGTCTTCCGTGAGGCGATTTAGCAGTTCCATCCATTGCTCCGGTAAACGAGGCTGGATATGTTATATCCCCTACCGAGGGGCTTTCCCATCGCAGGATGGTCAGTTGTCCGTGGCCCGTGGTCCGTTGCAGCTATCCGCTCCGGACATCCGCGCACGCGCACGAGTGACTGACGACAGACCACTGACAACGGACATCTGATTCAATGACGAACGGACACATCGAAGGGATTCTTCAGTTCACGGACGACCGCAGGGACGGGGAGCTGCGCGACGTTCAGCATCCGCTGCGCCCGGTGCGCGGGAACATCGCCGTCCCCAAGCAGGTCATCAAGAACATGCGCCTGCGCCCCGGCCTGCTCCTGCGCGGCGCGCCGCGCGGGCGGTTCCTCGACCGGTTTGAATCGATCGAGGGCCACGCGCCCGACGACTATCAGGACAAGGTCCCGCTCTATGACGCCACCGCGCTCGATCCCGAGCCGCAGATCAAGCTCGAGCACAACCCCGCCGAGCCGACGACGCGCATCATGGACATCCTCTGCCCCATCGGCTTCGGCCAGCGCGGGCTGATCGTCGCCCCGCCGCGCACGGGCAAGACGATCCTCCTCCAGAACATCGCCAAGGGCATCCACGCCAATCACCCGCAGGCGCTGCTGTACCTGCTGCTCGTCGACGAGCGCCCCGAAGAAGTCACCGACATGCGCCGCAACGTGCCCGGGCACGTTTTCGCGTCGAGCAATGACAACACCGTCGACAAGCACATCGATCTGGCGACGCTGGTCATCGAGCGCTGCAAGCGACAGGTCGAGTTCGGCGCCGACGTGGTCGTTCTCCTGGACTCCCTCACGCGCCTGGGGCGAACCTTCAACGTCGGCGGGCCCTCCGGCGGGCGAACGATGTCGGGCGGGTTGGACAACCGCGCGTTGGAAATCCCCAAAAAGCTCTTCGGCGCCGCGAGAAAAATCGAGCACGGCGGCAGCCTCACGATCATGGCCACCTGCCTGATCGACACCGGCAGCCGCATGGACCAGATCATCTTCGAAGAGTTTAAAGGCACCGGCAACATGGAGCTGACGCTGGACCGCAACTTAGCCAACCAGCGCATCTACCCCGCTTTGGACATCGCCAGTTCCGGCACCCGCAAGGAGGAGAAGCTCCTCGACGAAAAGAACCTCGCCGGCGCCCGCGCCATCCGCCGGCATTTGATGAATATGCCCCCCGCCCAGGCGATCAAAAGCCTGCTGGAAGTGATGGCAAAGCAGAAGACGAACGAGGCGCTGCTGGCGGGGATGCGGGTCTAGCCAGATTATCAGCGAAGGCGATAATTTTCGGCAGTTTTTGCTTGCCGGACTGAACGCTGACGTTATTTTAGAAGAGTTGGGCTAAGGCGGTTTCACGGCCGCCGCTTGGGTTCGGGCTCTGCGAAACGTATCGGAAGCATGGAGGGCGCTGTTTGGCGCCTGTTTCCGATCAAATCTCGTTTCCGCCTCGATCCGAAGCTCACGTCTTTTTGGGAGAGCGAATGACAAAGTCTCGATTTGTGCTTGCCGCGGCTGCGGTCACTGTGCCCGCGTACGCATTCGGCAACGTGTATTCCACCAACCTCAGCCAGAGTTCGAACACCTTGGACATCACCGCGTCGCAGACCGTGAACCTCGGCTATCTGTTGAACGAGAACGCTGACACCGGCGTCACGGTTGACATCCTCGACGCCTCGAACAACATCGTCCGCAGCTACAACCTCGGCGCTCAGACGGTCGGGTCACACTCGGTCGCCTGGGACGGGTTGGACAACTCCAGCAATCCCGTCGCCGGCGGCAATTATTCATTCCGCGTCACCGCGTCGGATGACGGCTACGGCACGTGGACGAAGATCAACGCCGATTCCGCGAACACGGCGTTCTTCTCGCCGCGCGGCGTCGCGGTCAACACGAACGTCAACAGCACGAACTACGGCCGCGTCTACGTAGGCGACAGCGCGGGCACCACGACGGTTTCTCCCGTCAACCGCGCCACGGGCGAAGGCATCTACATCCTGAACGCCGACACATCCGTCCCCAGCGGCTTAGCCGGTGCGCGATCGGGCGGCGTGGCGTGGACGACATCGTCGAGCAGCCCTTACCGGACTTTCGTTGGCCCGGACGACAAAGTCTATGTGACCGATTGGACTGATCCGCACTCGGGCCTCTGGGTCGGCAACGCCGACTTCGACTCGGCAACGGAACTGCTCAACGACGGTTCGCCCCGCGCCGCCAGTGGCCTGACGGCCACGCACGGCAGCATCGGCAGTGTTCACGTCGAGGGTACAGGCGCCAATCGGAAGGTTTACACGATCGATGAGGATTTCGTTGGCAGTGGCGGCGTCGGCCGGACCGGGAGCATTTGGCAGTATGACGTCGGCACCGACGAGCCTTTCACCGGCGCGCCGGTCGGCCTCTATGACGACGCCGCTGCCGGGAATCGAGTCCAAAACTTTACCAATGACCTCGCCCGATCTTCGGACGGCACTTGGTGGATCACCCAGCTACGCGGCGGCGGAGCGGCCGACACCTTGTCAAGTGTCATTCAGATCTCGGCCGACGGACAGACAGTGCTCTGGTCATCGATTTCGTTGGCGCCCAGTGGCTTCTCTTTGACCGATCCCCTCCGCGGGACAAATGGTATCGCATTCGACCCGGTCAACGACATCATCGCCATCGCACACTTCACCGGTACCGACGGCAAGATCACGATCTTCGATGATGACACGAAGACCATCATCACCACGATCGAGACGGACGGGACCAACCGCGACATCGCCTTCGACGCGGTCGGCAACCTGTACGTTGTCAACAACACGTCGGAGACGTTGAAGATCTTCTCCCCCGGTGACGGCGTGAACTCGGACTTCACGAATTCGCTGGCGCCGCTCGGCGCCATCAACGTCCTCGTCCCCGAGCCGTCCAGCCTGGCCGTGCTCGGCGTCGCCGGGCTGTTCTTCGCACGTCGGCGTCGGCAGACGTAGCGCGCAGCGACAACTTCAGAACCTCAATGATCAGCCGGCGGGTTCCATCGGACCCGCCGGTTTTCTTTTGCGCCTGCGCGTCACACCCCCCAGGTGACAGAAAAGGAGAAATAAACGAAAGAAATAAACGGGACAAAAGAAATAAACGGGACAGAAGAAATAAACGGAAGAAATAAACGGGACAGGTCCAATTATTTGGAGGGACAAAACGGGACAGAGGGACAAAACGGGACAGGTCCAATTATTTCCAAATAATTGGACCTGTCCCGTTTATTTCCCTCCGTTTATTTCCCTCGTTTATTTCCCTGTCCCGTTTATTTCCCCCATTTATTTCCCCCGCGCATCACCGCCGGCGGGTTGCTCGACGGCTGGCATCGTCTGGCCGACACGATGTACCCCTGGTACGAGCAGATCGGCCGCGAGGCGAAGGGCTCGGCCGTGCTCCATGCCGACGAGACCGGCTGGCGCGTCGACGGGCAGACCTGGTGGCTGTGGTGCTTTGCCAATCAGCGCAACTGTTATTACCAGATCGACAAGAGCCGCGGCTCGCCGGCGTTGCAGAGGTTCTTCACCGAAGCGTTCGGCGGCACGCTGGTCAGCGACTTCTGGCGGGCCTACGAATCGGTGGTGGTCGAGGACCGGCAATACTGCCTGCCGCACCTGCACCCGCTGATGTACGCGACGGCGGCGGCGTTCGGGGCGTATTTCGTGTGGGGAGGTGAGCGGCACAAATGTGGTTGTCACCTCCCCACATTTTCTCTTCGCCAAAGCGGTTAAACGCGCGTTGAACCACGTTCACTTCGTCGTCGGAGCCGACGTAGCTTGGGAACTTCTCGGGGCATCCGGCACTGTGTTCATCCGAGCAATACCTGGATCCCAAATGATTGTGCCATCCACGTACACCACCTCCCGCGGCTTGCCGCTGAGCAGTTTGATCAGCACGAGCGCCAAGAACCCGTACCCGATCCCGTGCGCGATGCTGAACGTCAGCGGGATCGTCAGCAGCGTGAGAAAAGCGGGGATGGCGGCGTCGAAGTGGTCGAAGGCCCCCGCGCCCCCGCAGTGGGACCTGTGGTTCCTGGGAAGCATCCTCGTCGGCGTCATCACCGTGACGATCCCAATCGTCCGTTGGGCGCAGCCGACGAAGGCTTCGACGGCGCCTCCGACGTGAGACGTCGCAAGAAGTAGAAGAACGCGCCGAGCATCGCGACCGCCGGGATGATGCTCGGCACGCCTTTGATCCCCACCCGCATCCCCAGGTTGTAGCTTTCGCTGCTCCGCGCGACCCAGTTCATCGTCATGCGCTTGAACGACTCGGCCACCGGGTCTTCGTTCAGCGCCGGGCCGACGGAGTTGCCGGGGGCCATCACGTTGTAGGCGGTCAACGCGAGCATGTTGATCGTCGAGAGCGCGACCAGCGCGATCGCCAGGCCGCGGTAACGCTGCATCGCGGGGAGCGCGAAGAGCAGCAGGAACGGCAGCGCGGGAATCGCGTACCGCGGGCCGACGGAGAAGCCGCCGGCCCAGCCGTTGAAGGTGAGGTAGAAGAGGATGAACCAACCGACGATGAGGGCGGGGATGACGTTTGACCGCAGCCACGCGCGGTCGGGTTTCAACAGCGACAGCAGGCAGAGGATGAAGAGCGGGCAGGAGTAGAACAGCCCGCGGAACGGATGGATCGAGATCCAGTAGAGCCGGCGGAAGTCGGGGACGTCGAAATAGCCGAGCAGCAGGCGCGCCTCGTAGAACGGCTCGCCGCCGATGCGGGCGCCGGTCTCGAATGGGCTGCCGTAGTGGTGGGCGTTGTAGGCGAGCATCCCGACCACCGTGAGCGCGGGGCCGGCGCAGAACGCGATCGCCTGACGCGTGAGACGTCGGCGCAGCAGTTCGATCGGATAGAGGGCCGCGACCGGCGCGACCGGGAGGAAGGTCGCCACGCCGACGCCGACGAGCAATCCCGCGAGCGTCGCGCGCCGGATCGAGACCGTCCGGCGCGTGATCCACGTCCAGGGCACGAACAAGCACGCGGCCAGCAGATTGTGCGCCATGAGCACGCCGGCGTACGGGAAGAGGAGCGTGCCGAACGCGAGCCCGGCCGCGGCAAGCGATGAGGTCGGTGGGTCAAACCCGTTGTCCCGCAGGTGCCGGTACATCGCCACGACGACCCACGCCCCCGGCAGCGCACTCAGCACGACTGCGAGCACGTACGCATTGAAGCGGACGACGGCCAGATCGTTGAGACTCAATCCCATCGCCCGCTCGACGCCCGCGAGGATCGCGTAGACCGGCGCGCCGACGATCGCCATCCCCGGCGGCTTGTTCGAGAAGACGCGGCCGTTCACGTCGTAGATGTCGCCGGTGAACGTCAACGGCCCGCCGGGCCGGGCGAACGCGGTGATCTCAAACGTTTGCCGCTCGACGATCGCGCGGATCGTGTCGAGCTGGGCGTTCTGGTTGTAGCCCTGCCCCTGGAAGAAGTAGGCGTAGACGAGCAGCGAGCCGATGAAGAGCAGCCACGCGACGCGACGATCAACGTCGGCCGAGGTCGTCGTCGTCGCGGGTCCGGCGTATGGCAGAGGGATCGTGTCGGCGGCGCGCGTCATCAGGGGGATGCGAGTATAACCCACTTCCTTTTTTTCTTCGCCGCATCGCGACATCGGCGTAACATGGGTCGCATGATTCGCCGGGAGGAAGGCGCCGACGTTCTGCTGATCACGCAGCACGATCATGCCCTCGTGTCGGGCGTGCTCGCCGAGCACTTCGGCAACGATCGCTTTGCCCGGCCCGAGCCGCTCGAATCGACGATCCGCGGCGTGTCGCACCACGACTGCGGCTGGCCCCTTCACGACGATGCGCCGACGCTGAACGCGAACGGGATGCCATCGGACGTGTTCGAGACGACGCGCCCGGTTGCGCTGAGGGTCTGGACCGCTTCCGCCGACCGCGCGGCCGCCGAGGATCCGTACGCGGGCCTGCTGACGAGCCTGCACGTGCTGTCCCTGTCGGTGTTCGCAACGAGCGAGACGCCCTTCGCGCATGAAAAGTTCGACATGGACAACCCGCAGGACCGTTTTGCGATCATCAAGTTCCAACAGCACGAAATCCTGCGACAGGAAGAACTCCGCGCCCGCCTTGGCCTGCGCACGGAGAAGCCCCTTCACCACAGCGGGCTCCCCAGGGAAGGCATGCAGAAGGCCGAGGACTGGCTGCAGTTCAACATTCGAATGCTGCAGGCGATGGACGCGATCAGTCTCGTCGCGTGCTGCACCAAGGCGCCGATGGCGCAGACGCAGGACGTGTTCCTTCAGCCCAACGGCGCAAAGGTGAAGCTCAGCCTGGGCCGCCTCGGCAACGACGTGCTCGTGGACCCGTGGCCGTTCGCGATCGGTGAGATCGAGTTGGAGATTCCCGCCGCTCGATTGCCGGGAACGCCATACGATTCCGACGACGCCTTCCGCGCCGCCTACGCCGCGGCGCCCGCCGAGATCCTCAAGGCGCGCGTGCTGCCGGGCCAGGCGCGACCGCAGGCTCCCGCCAGCGGCTAGAACCTGTCGGACGACGAACGACCCTGTGCGATAGAAGGCCCGTTCGTCCTGCGCCAGCTTGTAGCCGCAGGCGGGAGCCCGCGGGTGGATGCGCGCTCGTGATTTATTTGACCCTTCCGCTCCGATACACTCCGCCGCGATGAAGACTCGATTGAATGCAACGCTGGCGCTGGTCACCTGCGCCTTGCTCACCGGCTGCGCGACGCGAACCGAGACGTTCGACGTCTCGGTGAAGAACGACAGCGCCCAGCCGGTCACCATCTGGCTCACGAAGACGGCCGGTCCCGAGCAGGAAGGCTGGCGATCGCCGGAGAGCGTCGCCATCAACTTCGAAGTCGGCGACGAGCCGATTGGCGGCGTCGTCGTCCCCAGTGGCCAGACCGCGGCAACCGGCAAGCGCAAAGGGAAGTTCGACCCCAACTCGCGCGCCGTCCTCCGCGTGTACAAGGGCCAGATGACGATGTCGGAACTGCTGGCCAACGGCTCGGACTCGCCGGACCGGTCGGACGTGATCCTCGATCCCGGCGTGAACGACCTGGTCGTCCGCGACGCGGAGAGGAAGTTGGACGTCCGACACGCCGACGAACCCGCACCGACGACCGCGACGCGTTGAACCGCGAGGCGCACCCGTGGCCTACGAAGAGCACATCCAGTCGGCCGAAACCCTGCGGGCGCGGTGCGCGATCATCACGCTGAGCGACACGCGCACGGAAGCGACCGACACGAGCGGCCAGACGATCCGCACGCTGCTCGAAGCCGACGGTCACGTCGTCGCGCACTACGCCATCCTCAAGGACGACCCCGCGGAGCTCGACGCCAGGATGCTCGAACTGCTCGGCAGCCCCGACCTCGACGCCATCCTCACCAACGGCGGCACCGGCATCAGCCGGCGCGACCAGACGATCGCGGTCATCGAAAAACACATCGAGCAGCCGCTGCCCGGCTTCGGCGAGCTGTTTCGCATGCTGAGCTGGGAGCAGATCGGCAGCGGCGCGATGCTGAGCCGCGCCGTCGGCGGCATCGCGCGCGGGCAGGTTGTCTTCGCCATGCCCGGCTCGACGAAGGCTGTCGAGCTGGCGATGACGCGACTCATTCTCCCCGAGATCCGCCACCTGCTGCGCGAACTGCGGAAGTGACGCGCGCGCCCCGTCGAACCCCACCTTGACTCTCGCCGTAATCGTTTTAAGATTCCGCGTTCCTAGGACTTGTCGTAACTAAGCGCCCCCATCGTCTAGTGGCCTAGGATGTCACCCTCTCACGGTGAAGACAGGGGTTCGACTCCCCTTGGGGGTACTGGAAAAAGGCCCGGTTTTCCGGGCCTTTTTTATGCGCGGGCGGCGTCATCGTCGCGCCTCGCCTGTTCCATGGTGCGTCAGGGTCCCGAATCCCAAGTGATGGCGAGCCCCCGCTCCGCCGGCTCATTTACAACGTACCCCACACGTCGCGATAGTAAGGGCCGACACGGTGTGGCACGGCAGTTCGGCTGCCGGGCCCGCGCGCACGCAACCACTTCAAGGAGCCCAATGTCACTGAGTCGCCGCACGTTGATGCAGTCCACCTTGGCCGCAGGCGCCTCGCTCGCCGTCCCCGCTTCCGGCCTGGCGCAAGCCGCGACGACGACGGCCGCGTCGACGCAGGCGAAGAGCGACAAGCCCGGCCTGGCCGTCATCGGCGCCGGCGGGATCGCGCGGTGGCACGGGCGGTATCTCCCGAAGCACTTCAACGTCGTCGCGGTGGCCGACGTCGATCGCGGGCGCGCCGATTCGTACAACAAGGACATCGCGGGTGGAAAGGCGGTGGCAACGCAGGACTATCGCGAGGCGCTCGCGCGGAAGGACGTCGACACGGTCCTCATCACCACGCCCGACCACTGGCACGCCAAGATCGCGATCGACGCGATGCGCGCCGGCAAGGACATCTACTGCGAGAAGCCGCTGACGCTGACGATCGACGAAGGGCGGATCGTCTGCCGTGTCGCGCGGGAGACAGCCCGCATCGTGCAGGTCGGCTCGCAGCAGCGGAGTGACGACTTTTTCCCCACGGCCGTCGCGCTGATTCAGACGGGACGCATCGGACGGATCAAGCGCGTGACCGTCGCCATCGGCCCGACGCCGGTGAAGGAGGGCGAAGTCTTTCAACCTTCGACGCCGCCGCCTGAGCTGAACTGGGACATGTGGCTGGGGCAGGCGCCGGCGGTCGAGTACATGACCAAGCGCTGCCACTTCGACTTCCGCTGGTGGTACGAATACGCCGGCGGGATGATGACCGACTGGGGCGCGCACCACGTCGACATCGCCCAGTGGGCCGCCGCGCCGGACGAAGCGGGGCCGATCACGATCGAGCCGGTCAGCGCGAAGCATCCCGTGCCGTTCGACGCGAAGGGTTTCCCGACCATCGACAACCAGTTCAACACGGCCCGCGAGTTCAACGTGAAGCTCACGTTCGCCAACGGCGTGGAGATGTCGCTCGTCGACAAGAGCCCGAAGATCCAGGCCGTGAACGGCATCCTCTTCGAGGGCGAGGGCGGCGAGCTGTTCGTCAACCGCGAGAAGATCACCGGCCCCGCGTACGATGCGCTCAAAGACAACCCGCTGCCGAAAGGACTCATCCCACAACTCCCGCCGGCGCCGATCCCGCACGAGCGGCACATGATCAACTTCCTCGATTGCTGTCGAACGCGATCGCTCCCGCGGTCGGATGTCTGGAGCCACCACCGCAACCTGACGACGTGCCACCTGGCCAACATTGCCCTGCGCCTGAACCGCACGCTGCGCTGGGACGCGACCGCCCAGGAAATCGTCGGCGACGCCGAGGCGAGCGCGTTCCTGTCACGTCCGCAGCGCAAGGGGTATGAGGTCGCGTAGAGTTCGGCCCACGTACGTGGCGGTTTGTCATCCTGAGTCTTCACGTGCTTGAGAACGCCACGTTGTCATCCTGAGGTACTCCGAAGGATCTCTGGCATCCGAGGGCGGGAGATCCTTCGGAGTACCTCAGGATGCAATACTGTCCGATACAGGTCTACTT
>JBAUGM010000192.1:0-6026 GCA_049679725.1 Tepidisphaeraceae bacterium | reverse complement strand
CGCGAACGTTTCGCGCCTCGAGCGGCTGCGGCGCGAGGCGCGCGTGCTGGCGTCCATTTCTCACCCGAACATCGCGACGATCTACGGACTGGAGGAATCGCCTGATGCGCTGTTCATCGCGATGGAGTTCATCGACGGCAAGACGCTGTCGCAGCGCCTCGGGCGCAGCGCGATGCCGCTGCCCGAAGCCTTGGACGTGTGCGAACAGATCGCCGCGGGCGTCGAGGCGGCGCACGAGGCGGGGGTCATCCATCGCGATTTGAAACCCGGCAACGTCATGTTCACCGCCGATGGCACGGTGAAGGTGCTCGACTTCGGCCTGGCGCGCGAGCTGAAGATCGTCGAGGCGAACGCGAACGCCAACGCGAAGGTGGGGACGGAAGGCGACTCCCGCGCCGCGCCGCTCACGCGGCAGGGGTCGTTCTTCGGCACGCCGGCGTACATGAGCCCCGAGCAGGCGCGCGGCGAATCGCTCGATCGCCGCAGCGACATCTTCTCCTTCGGCTCGATCCTGTTCCGCTGCCTCACCGGCCGACCCGCGTTCGATGGTGAAGGGGATCTGGAACTCATCGACGGCATCCTCTCCGGCGAGCCGGACTGGTCGAAACTCCCGCCGAATACGCCGGAGGCGCTGCGCAAGGTTTTGCGCCGCTGCCTCGCGAAAGATCCGGCCGACCGCTACCGCCACATCGGCGACGTGCGGCTGGAGCTGCGCGAGATGATCGAGTCGCGCGCGTGGGAGCAGCGGGAGGATCAACCTGCGCGGCCGACGGCGCGGCGCGCGCTGCCGTGGGTCGTGGCGCTCCTGGCGCTTGGACTCGCGCTGGCGGCGGCGCTGCTGCCGTGGCGCGCCGTGCCGGTTCCGACGCGGCAAGGCGCGGCTCAGCGCCTCGACCTGGCGCTTCCCGAGAACACGACGCAAAAGGACCTCGAGCGCCTCCAACTCGCCGTCTCGCGCGACGGGCGCTTCATCGTCGCCCCGTTCCAGACCGCCGGCGGGCAGGAGCTGTGGATCCGCGCGTTCGGCAACGGCGGCGGGTGGCGGCGAATCGAGGGAACGCTGGGCGCGCACCGCCCGTTCCTCTCGCCCGACGGGCAGTGGGTCGGCTACCACCGCGACGGCCACCTGTACAAGCGGCGCCTCTCCGGCGGCGACCCGATCCGCATCATCAACACCACCAACTGGTACGGCGCCGCCTGGGGCGAGGGCGACGCGATCGCCTACACGCCGACGTGGGGCGATCCCATCCACGTGGTCGCGCGGCCGGGCGCTAGCCCGGTCGTCGTCACGCGCCTCCAGCCCGCGGAGGACGAGCACTCGCACCTTTCGCCGTTCGTGATACCGGGCGGGCGGTGGGTGCTGTGCCACGTCTGGCACGGCAAGGAGGAGTGCTCGATCCTCGCCACCGAATTGGCGAGCGGCGCGGACCATACGGTGATCGGCAACGCCACCAGCGCGCGCGTCGCGGCCACGCCGCGCGGCGATTACCTCCTGTTCGAACGCGCCAGCATGATCTTCGCCGCACCCTTCGACCGCGCAACCGCGAAAGTGACCGGCCCCGAGCAGCCGATCGCCGAGGGCGTCATGAACGACGGCACCCGCTTCGCCGCGTATTTCGACGTCGCCGACGACGGCACGCTCGTCTACTTCCCCGGCACCAGCTTCCAGGAGGAGAACCGCCTCTCCTACGTCAACCCCGACGGCACCACCGAGCCGCTCAACGACGACCGCCTCAGTTTCGCCGAGCCGAGGTTCTCCAAGGACGGCAAGAAGCTGGCGGTCGGGCTCAAGGGCAAGGTGTACCAGGCGATGGTGTACGACCTGGAGCGGAACACGAAGGAGCCCGTGCTCTCCGGCGGCGGAGACACGGTCGCGCACGCGTTTTCGCCGGATGGGCAGACGATCGCCTGCACGATCAACCGGCTGGGCGGGTACGGCATCGACCTGATCAACCTGCGCGATGGCACGTGGCGCCGCCTCACCCCGGCGCGTGCCGACTACCAGTCGGACCTCGACTGGTCGAGCGACGGCCGCCACCTCGTGTTCTCCATGTCGCCCGCCGAGGGCGCGGCGCGCGACGCGTGGCTCGTGGAGATCGGCGCCAAGGACGAGAGCCCGCGACAGGTCATCGCCACGCCCGGCGCCGACGTGCAGCCGGGCATCTCGCCCGACTGCAAGTGGCTCGCGTATTCGTCGAACGTGTCGGGCCGGCCCGAGGTGTACCTCGCCGCCTTCCCGCAGGGCGACCGCGTGAAATCGGTCTCGCTGGGCGGCGGTCAGCAGCCGGTGTGGTCGCCGGACGGCAAGAGCCTGTACTACATCGCGCCGCAGGGCCTGGTGCAGGTCGGCATCTCTGCCGCCGACGGCGCCGTCGCCGGCCGGCCCACCGTCGTCTACGACAAACCCTTCGGCCAATCCGACCCCATCGCCCGCGACTACGCCATCGCGCCGGATGGGAGGCCGTTCGTCGTCGAGCCGTCCGAGCGCCGCCCGGGCGTGACGCACATGTGCGTGGTGACGAACTGGTATCAGTTGCTGAAGTGATCTCGACGCTGACATGGAAGCCGCGGGCGGACCCCTCAAAAAACGGACTGCGTCCCGACTGCGTCCCCGTTTTCGCGTTTATGACGAAGCCCGCGCCGATTGTTTCGACACAAAATCGAAAAAATGGGTCGCGATCAGGCGCGCGCGACGGGGCGCCGGCTACGCATGGTCGAGAGATAGCCGAGGCCGACGCACAACATCAGCGCCGCGCCGCCGGGTTCGGGGATGAGGAACGAGCGGACGAAGTTGATGTCGCCGTTGGCGACGTTGAGGTCGATATCCGCCGCCTCGCTGACGCTGGCGCCGTACTCGTCGCCCAGATGGTTCTCCGCGCTGCTGTATTGCCAGAACGACCAGGTGGGGAACACGCCATCGCCCGGGTTGCCGGTGGGATCGTCAGTCCAGTTGGCGACCCACAACTTCTCGTCGGCGAGGCTGCTGGTGATAAAGCTCGTGGCGTAGTTCGTGTTCATGTAGAGGATCGGCCGGATCCCGCTGCTCAGTCGCTGGAACTCGTTGAGGAACTCGTCGGCCCACCGCGAGAGGTTCGTGGGGGTGAGGGCGTCGGTGTCGGGGGTCGTACCAGCGTCGGGGCCATCCTCGCCGCCGCGCTCTTCAAGGTCGAGCACGGGCCGAAGCCGGCGACTCGCGTCCAACCCCGCCAGGGACATGTCCTGATCGACCACGTTCCAGAAGTGAGCCGCCTCGTCCTTCGCCGAGTTGATAATGGTCTGCAGCGCCGGCTGCTGATTGAGGCCCGTGTCTGTGTTCGCGACGGCAATAAGATCGGGCCGGCCGTAATGGTAGAAGCCGTTGTAGACCGATCGCGGGTTGACGGCTCGCGTGGCTTGCGTGCGCAGGAGGCTGACGTTGTCGGCGAACTCGGTGTCGTTGAGAAAGCCGGCGGGGTTCGGCCCGCTCTGCGTCCCGCCGCGGCTGGCGCGGACGAAGGCGAAGCGCACGCCCTGGTTGTAGGCGGTGTCCCAGTTCATGTTGCCCTGGAAGTGGGAAACGTCGATGCCGTGGGCCCGCTGGGCCTGGGCAACCGTCGTGAGGGAGAGGGGGACGGCCAAGGCCGCTGCGGCGAGAAAGGTCTTCAAGTTGCGAATCCTCAGGTGGTTACAAAGAATCCGGCGCGATCGGCGAGAAACCGATTCGCTACAAATTTAACCCAGGATTCGCGAGGGGCAAGAAAATAATATCGTGAATGATAGTTCTTCTTACGCCTTTGTGAGTCTGCGGTATTTTTGATCCGGTGCGGCTGGTCCGCGTCGATGCCGAGTCGTTTCTTCCGGTCGGCCTCGTACGACTGGTAGTTGCCCTCGTGGAAGACGACCTGGCTGTCGCCTTCGAAGGCGAGGATGTGGGTCGCGACACGGTCGAGGAACCAGCGGTCGTGGCTGATGACCACGGCGCAGCCGGCGAAGTTCTCCATCGCTTCTTCGAGGGCGCGCATGACGTTCACGTCGAGGTCGTTCGTCGGCTCGTCGAGCAGGAGCACGTTCCCGCCGCTCTTGAGCATGCGGGCGAGGTGGACGCGGTCTACGACAAGCCCTTCGGCCAATCGGATCCGATCGCCCGCGACTACACCGTCGCCCCCGACGGCCGCCCCTGCATCGTCGAACCCTCCGAACGCCGCCCGGGCGTGAGCCACCTGTGCGTGGTGACGAATTGGCATCAGTTGCTGAAGTGACGTCCGACACGTTTTCCGCGTCGGTCCAGCGCGCCGGTCCCTCCTGAATGCGCGTGCTCTCCGGGTCGCCTTTTCAGTCGGGTGTAACCGGCGGTGGGCAGCATGCGTATACGAAGGCGTGTAACGTCAAAGGAGACACGGCAATGCGAACGAACATGAAAAATGCAGCGGTTGCCTTGGCAGCGGCGGCGATGCTGCTCGCTGGCGGCCCGGCGCGGGCTTCGGGCCCGGACCCGAAATACGTGCCCGCGGACGCGAAGTGGGTCGTGCACGCCGATGTGGACCGGATGGCCAAGACGCAGATGTACGAAATCGTCATGCGGCAGGCCGAGAAGGACGACCCGAAGGTCCGCGAGAAGGTCGCCAAGTTCGGGGAGGCATTGGGTTCGCGCATCCCCGAGGACGTACACGGGGTGACGCTTGTCGGGCGGGCCTTCGACGAGAAGTCGGTCGTGCTCATCGTGCGGGCGAAGCTCGATAAGAACCGGTTGCTCGGCATGGCCAAGGCGATGCCGGGATTCACGTCGAACCTGCACGGGACCGTGGAGGTGGCGACGTGGAAGGATCCGAACGAGCCGGAGTCGGTGAGCGGGGCGTTCCTGGCCGACGACGTGCTCGTGCTCGGGTGGACGCCGGCGGACGTCGGGCGGATGCTCGACCTGGCGGCTGGACGGGAAAAACCCGCGCCGGCCGACGGGCTGCTGGCGGGGGCGGCGGACGGGACGGAGGTGATGGCGTACCTCGCGGCCAACGGGTTGGCGGAGCTGCAGCGCATGCACCCGGTGTCGCCGCTGATCTCGCAGGTGACCTCGGCCCGGGTGTCGCTCGCCGAGCGGGGGGACGACCTGACGCTGCGGGCGGTGTTGAGCGTGACCTCGCCGGAGATCGCCAACCAGGTGAAGGGCGCAACGGAGGGCTTCAAGGCGCTGCTGGGGTTAGCCGCGCTGGACGACGACGGCGACGAGGAGGCCAAGGCCGCCGCGGAAATCGTGCAGCGGGCGACGGTGACGGCGGAGGGATCGACGGTCAAACTGGATTTGCCGATGCCCATGGCGCGGCTGCGCGAGCTCATCGAGCAGGACCGGGATAACAAGAAGCCCGCGAGCGGGCCGACGACGCGGAAAGCGGAGGGCGGGGAGAAGGCGGAGAAGTCTGACGGCTGAGAAAGAGCAGACATCCCTGTTTGTCTGCGTGTCGCGCGATGAACGCGAGGTGGATGATGCGGCAGATTCTTCCGGCCATCACGATGGTCATCCTGCTGTGCTTCGCGGTGCAGACGTTCGTGAACGACGCGCGGTCGGACGCCGCCAATGAGGCGCGTGCCTCTCGTGTGCGGGCGGCGAACGCCGCGGCGATCGAAGCGGTGCAAGCGGTCGCACCCACGTCACAGCCCGCGACGCAGCCGGTGACGTTGCAGGAATTGATGCAATTCGCGAAGTGAACCGCGGAGACTGTAGGCAAGGCGCACGACGTGAACGGATTGACTGCGAGGAGCGACGAGGACCTCGCGCGGGACGCCCGTGCGGGGTCGGTCGCGTCGTTCGAGGTGCTGGCCCGGCGAGTGCAGGGGCCGCTGGTCGCCTTCCTCGCGCGACGGTTTCCGTCCCGGCGCGACGCGGAGGACGTGTCGCAGGAAGCGCTGGTTCGGGTGTGGCGCGCGCTGCCGTCCTACCGCGATGGGATGCGGGTGCGGACGTGGGTGTTCACGATCGCGTATCGGCTGGCCGTGAGCCGCGGCCGAGGCGAGGCGACGACGGTGTCCGTCCCCGACGGGATGGGTGACTGGCG
>JBAUGM010000191.1:0-1996 GCA_049679725.1 Tepidisphaeraceae bacterium | reverse complement strand
GAGCAGCGCGGCGATCGAACGGTGCATGGTCGAACGGGGCATGGATGTCCTCCTCAAAGAACGTGATGCTTCTAACCGAACCCCGGGCGCAGCAAAAGGGGCGCGCCGCGCGGCACGCCCCCAAAACAGGCGAGATTGTCGATCAAAATCGGTAACTATTCGCTCGTGATCGTCGTCTTTTCCTAGTGACCTCCAATGTTGCTGAGGAGTCGCCCGACATGAGCGTCTCGACTGATTATCGCGAGACGTTGCAATCGCCGTTCCGCAAGAGCCCGTTGAGCTTGACGCAACCCGCTGCGCCCGCACAATGCGGCCCAATGCCCCTGAACGAGCCGGTGGGAGAAGAAATCGCCATCCACCGGTTTGCCGAGGCGTATGCCCGGCACAAAGTTGCCCTGTTTGCCATCGTCGCGATCTTCTTCCTTGCCAGTTTTAACGGTCAGTGGGTTCTGGAGCGCGACACCTCGCTCTTCCGCGGGCTCGGGCATGCGCTGGCGACGGGGAAGGGGTACGTCTTCGGCGAATTCGGAACCCGGATGGTCTACCCCGGCCTGCCGCTGATGCTCGCGGGCTTGGAGATCGTCTTCGGCGAGACCGCGCTCCCCGCCATCCTCCTCATGAACGCGATGGCGATCGGCGTGCTCGTGCTGACGTATCGGCTGATCTGTCTGCACTACCCGGCGTGGGTCGCCGTCGCGGTCACCGTCGGCGTCGGGCTCAACGCCTGCTTCCTGCATCTCTCGCAGGAGATCATGACCGACATCCCGTTCCTGCTCGGCGTGATGCTGGTCCTGTACGGGTGGGAGCGGCTGAGGCTCGCGACGGCGTCGCGAGAACGGTGGATCGGCGCGGCCTATCTGCTGCCCGGGCTGGCGCTGGCGATCTCGACTCGGCCGACGTTCTGGATCCTGGCGATGGCGTGGGGATTGGTGTGCGTCTACGCGCTGATCCGCGGGCCGCGACGAGCGTTCTACGCGATCAGCCTGATCGCGATCACTGCCGTCGCGATCACGTGGTTCTTCGTCGATCCGCGCACGCGCGGGTTCAATCCGTTGGCCGGCGGGTATGAGCACGACTTCTTCACGGCGCTGCACAAGGTCGGCTCGCTCGCGCGCGAGAACCTCCCCGACCTGATCCAGCGGCAATTCGCGGCGTTCTTCTTCGGCGGGCGGTTTGGCTCGGTGATCACGCCGATCGTCACCCTCGCGCTGATCGGCTCGACGTACTTCCTGTTCAAGCGCGGCCACGCGCTGTGGGGGACGCTGATCCTGATGACGCTGGCGGTCACGCTCGCGATCGAGACGGTGCCGCGCTATTACCTGATGGTCCTGCCGCTGGTGATGCTCGCGTACGTGCTGATGTTCAACGCGCTGGCGACGCGCGCGGGGCCGCGGTGGGCGGATGCGGTGTTCCTCGCGGGCGTGGTGATGCTCATGGCGCCGAACACCGTGCGGTCGATCGCATTCGTCTACGAGCAGCACTGGGAGGACCCGGGCAAGCGCAAGAAATGGGCCGAGGCGATCGTCGCGGCGGAGATGATCAAGCAGCACGTGCCGCAAGGCGGGAAGGTGATCGGCCCGGTCGGCCCGATCCTCAGCTACCTGAGCGGCCGGCAGGTGTACATGCAGCGCGAGCTGCTGCCGAGCGACAAGGGCCCGATGCACTACCCGCGGTACCTCGCGCGGCGGACGGACATCGAGTACGCGATCTTCAAGCCGGGCATGTACGCCGACCACAGCGAGCCGGCGATCGGGCAGATGATGGAGCGCGGCGTGATCGTGCCGACCGATCGCGTGGCGCGGAGCGACGGGATCACGCTGGCGCGGGTGAAGATCGTCGTGCCGGCGACGGACTGGCGGAAGAATCCCGTGTCCAAGCCGCAGATGGTGACGACGACGCGAAAGGCGCCGACCAGCGCGCAGGCTCGTCGCGAGCACGCGCTGAAGAAGCAGCAGTCCGCCGAGGCCCGCGCGCGGCGCGAGCGGCTGGCGTGGCG
>JBAUGM010000190.1:0-2676 GCA_049679725.1 Tepidisphaeraceae bacterium | reverse complement strand
GGCGGAGCCTCGCCCTCCCGATCAGGCGTTACGCCGTCTGCGTGATGTTGCTCGCATTTCTGTCATCCGCCCCGTCACGGGGACAGACCACGCGCGAGTATACGGCGCAGGGGATGCGCGGCGTCGTGGCGACGGGCCACCCCATCGCGACCGACGCAGCCGTCGAAGTGCTGCGTCAGGGAGGCAACGCCGTCGACGCCGCCGTCGCGGCGGCGCTGATGCTCGGCGTGGTGGACGGTCACAACTCCGGCATCGGCGGCGGGTGCTTCATGCTGATCCGGACCGCCGATGGAAAAGTCGTCGCGCTGGACGGCCGGGAGACCGCCCCTGCCGCGGCGACGCGCGATATGTTCATTCGCGACGGGAAGGGTGACACGAAACTGTCACAAACGGGCGCGCTCGCCAGCGGCGTGCCAGGGTCTGTGCTCGTCTACGACCACGCGACGAAGACCTTCGGCAAGCGGCGCCTTGCCGATCTGCTCGAGCCCGCGGCGAAAGTGGCGGAAGACGGATTTCCCATCAACGGTTCGTACGCGCGCAAGCTGCGTGAGGCGCGCGACGACCTGGCCCGATTCCCCGCCTCGCGCGCGGTCCTGCTCAAGCCTGACGGCACGCCGCTCCCGGAGGGCGAAACACTGCGTCAGCCCGACCTCGCCAAGTCGTACCGCGCGCTCGCCAGCGACGGCACCGATTGGTTCTATCGCGGCGCGTTCGCCAAAGCCGTCGCCGACTGGATGAAGTCGAACGGCGGCATCCTCACCGCCGACGACTTCGCGCGCTACCAGATGAAGACGCGCGAGCCGCTGGCCACGAAGTACCGCCAGTTCACCATCGTCGGCTTTCCGCCGCCCAGTTCCGGCGGAGTACATGTCGCGCAGATCCTCGGCATGCTCGAGCGGTTCGACCTTGCGGCGATGGAGAAGGACGATGCGGCGTCGCGCGTCCACGTGATGGCGGAGTCGATGAAACTCGCCTTCGCCGACCGCGCGCACTGGCTCGGCGACCCGGATTTCGTCCCCGTCCCGCGCGGGTTGATCGATCCGGCGTACATCAGGCGGCTTTCGTTCAAGATCGCGCGCGAATTGCCCAAGCCCGTCCGTTCTCACGACCAGCCCCCGCGCGCCGCCGAGGACCTGTTCGGTGGCGCCAACAAGCACACCACGCACATCGCCGCCGCCGATGCGGAGGGGAATTGGGTCGCGCTCACGACCACCGTCAACACCGCCTTCGGCTCGAAGGTGATCATCCCCGGCACCGGGGTGATCATGAACAACCAGATGGACGACTTCTCGATCCAGCCGGGCGTGCCGAACAACTTCAAGCTGATCGGCGCCGAGGCCAACGCCGTCGCGCCGGGGAAGCGCCCGGCCGACGATCATCACGCAGGTGGTGCAGGCGATCAGTAACGTGCTGGACCTCGGTGACGACCTTCCCGCGGCGCTGCGCCGGCCGCGCGTTCATCACCAGTGGCGGCCGGACGAGCTGCGCGTGGAGAAGACGATGGCCGAGGATGTCACGCGCGCGCTCCAGGAGAAGGGGCAGCCGATCAGGCCCGTATCGCCCGCGGGCGCGACCAACGCCGTCGCCCAACCGGAGGCCGGCGGACCGCTCATCGGCGCCAGCGACCCCCGCGGCGCAGGGAAGGCGGCGGGGTACTGAAGAGATTGAACCACAGAGACCACAGAGAGCACGGAGGAAACGCAATGAAACCTCTTGCCTTTTCTCTGTGTTCTCTGTGTGCTCTGTGGTTCAGTGCTCTTGATGACCAACGAAGAAGGGATCGGAATGCGAATCATCCAGTGGGTCGTGATCGTCATGCTTGGGATCGCGCAGGCGGCAGTGGCGCAGGACGCAAAGCGGCGGCCGAACGTCGTCTACATCGTCGCCGACGATTTGGGTTACGCGGACGTCGGGTTCCAAGGCCAGTCGAAGGACGTCAAGACGCCGAACATCGATTCGATCGCGACGAACGGTGTGCGCTTCACGCAGGGTTACGTCACCTGCCCGGTGTGCAGCCCCACGCGCGCGGCGCTGATGACCGGCCGATACCAGCAGCGCTTCGGACATGAGTTCAACCCCGGCCCAAGCGAGGCGGAGAACTTTGGGCTCCCCGTCGATCAGGTCACGCTGGCGCAGGCGCTGAAGAGCGCGGGCTACGCGACCGGCATGGTCGGCAAATGGCACCTCGGCTTCCGCCCGGAGATGCACCCGACGAAGCGCGGGTTCGATGAGTTCTTCGGATTCCTTGCCGGCGCGCACGGATACAACATGGTCGGCGAGGGCAAGAACGTCCTCATGCGCGGCACGACGCCGCTCGATTCCACGGACTACCTGACCGACGCCTTCGGTCGTGAGTCGGCGGCGTTTGTCGAGAAGCACGGTGGCGGCGAGAAGCCGTTCTTCCTCTACCTCGCGTTCAATGCCATCCACAGCCCCATGCAGGCGCCGCCGAAGTATCAGGAGCGGTTCTCGAACGTGACGGACGAGAAGCGGCGGACGATGCTCGCGATGCTCTTTGCCATGGATGACGCGATCGGCCAAGTCCTCACCAAACTCCGCGAGCAGAAGATCGAAGAGAACACAATCGTCGTCTTCCACACCGACAACGGCGGCCCGACGCAGGGCAACGGGTCGCGCAACGACCCGCTGCGCGGCACGAAGGGCACGGTCTACGAG
>JBAUGM010000189.1:0-5424 GCA_049679725.1 Tepidisphaeraceae bacterium | reverse complement strand
GGTTTCCGTCGGTCTGCATCGGTCGCGGGGCGATGCGGATCGGCAGCGTCGTGGATGCCCCGTTCGGACTGGCAGGTAGCGTTGTCAACTCACTGGAGGCGATGAAATGGGAGGACGACTGAGTCCGCAGCAGGTGCAAGGGTTCCGCGATGAGGGTTATCTTCTCTTCGACCAGCCGGTTCTTCCGCAACCGAAGTTTGGTGCGCTCAAGGCCCACTTCGAGCGTAAGCTCGTCGAGTTCGTCGAGTCGACCGGCAGTTCGCCCGAACACTTCGACGTGCCGCACTTCGAGGACGTGCAGCTCTTCGGCTGGCTCTTCGACGACGCGGTGCTCGACGTCGTCGAGTCGCTGATCGGCGCCGATATCGCCCTGTGGTCGAGCCACTTCATCTCCAAGCCCCCGGGCGTCGGAAAGCGCGTGCCTTGGCACGAGGACTCCGCCTACTGGGGCACGGTGCTCGATCCGATGGAGGTGGTGACGGTCTGGCTGGCGATCGACCCGTCGCGCGTGGAGAACGGCTGCATGCGCGTCATCCCGCGCACGCATCACCACGGCTACTCCGAGTACGAGAACGTCGGCGACGCGGGCGCCAGCGTCTTCCACACCGAGATCAAGGCGGGCGCGTTCGACGAGGGTGCGGCCGTGGATTGTGTGTTGGAGCCGAACCACTGCTCGATCCATCACGCGAAGCTGATCCACGGCAGCAACGCCAACACGAGCCCGAAGCGCCGCTGCGGGTACACGATGCGCTACGTGCCGACGACGAGCCGATTCCGCCCGGGCGACGGCGCGGGCGCGTTCCAGATCTATCTCGCGCGCGGGAAGGATCGCGCGGACAACGCGTACGGTGATCCGACGAAGCCGAATGAAGCGTGGATCCACGCGGATCGCGAAGCCCGGCGCAAGGCAAAATTGCTGGCAGGGTGAGATTCTGCAGTGGCTGGGCGTCTCGCCCATGCTGTTCTGAATGCATGGGCGAGATGCCCATGCCACTCTTCATGCGAACATCGGCTTGTAGTTGTCCGGCGAATAGAACCGGAAGTTCATCTCGCGCACGTACTCGATCGGTCCTGCCTTGCGAATTGATTCGACCAGTCGCGCGATCTGCGTCTGCGAGCGATACGCCGCGATGCTCGCCAGCTTCTTCTCGAACGCGTCACCACCACTCTGGATCTGCAACTGCGGCGGGGCGGGGAAGTCGCAGTAGACGGCCAGCTCGTACACCTTCGGCACGTCCGCCAGCGGCTCACCCAACTCCGGCCAGATCGTGCCGGCGGCGTGGAAGAGGCAGATCATCAGCTCGTTGTGCGTCACCTGGTGATCGGGGTGCAGGTCGGCACTGGTCGGGACGAACACGCGCGTGGCGCGCGTGCGACGCAGGTGATACGTGAACGCGTTCTGCAAACCGACGTAGCCCGCGATTGCGTTCACCTCATCGCCCGGCTGCGCCTTGCGTCGGCCGCAGAGCGGGTTCAATCCACCGTCGGGGTAGCCGACGTATTCGATGTGGTCTTTGCCGACGCCCAGGAGTGCGAACGACTCGTAGGTTTCGGTCCGCCGGATCTCGGCGATCGTGTCGCGCTGCTCGAGCGTGCAGTAGCCCATCCGCCCGTCCGTGACGACCAGGACTTGCACGTTGACGCCCTCGGCGACCGCCTGCTGCATGAGAAGCCCGCAACTGAGGCACAGGTCGTCGTCGTGCGGGCTGACGAAGAGCCAGGTTTCGCGCGCGAGGCTCGGGGCGCTCAGGGCGCTAGCCAGACTCTTGAACTGCGTCCTGCGGCCGGCGTCGAGACGGGTGATCTGGGCGGGGTCAGGCATGCGATCCTCAAGGAAGACAAACGGGTGCGACATCATCCTGAGGTACTCCGAAGGATCTCCCGCGCTCGAAAGCCAGAGATCCTTCGGAGTACCTCAGGATGACCAATACGGAGACGGTGCGCGCGTTCGGCAAACGTGCGAGGAGTATACGAAGTGGACTACGTCGTCGCGACCAGCGGCTTGCGCGCCGGCTTGGATTCATCCAGTCGCCCCGCCCAGTTCAGCAGGTTGTGGAGGAACTTGGCGTAGTACGTGCCGACCTCGATCGCCCAACTGCCCGGCGCTTCGGTGATGATGCGCGGGCCCGAGCCCCAGTCGACGAGTCCGCCCACCCAGTGCGGCGCAATGTCCGTCGCCAGCGCCGCGACGCGCCCCCGGCCATGCCGGCCGACGACGAGCAGCGGCAACTCGTCGAGCGGGCGGAACGCCATCTGACCGTTCTTACGCTGTGCGTCGAACCGTTGGACATCAAGCAGCACCTCGGCATCCGGCTTCGGCGCGAACCGGTTGAACCCGCCGATCATCGGCGGGCGCTCGTCCCACGGAAGCCCCTGGACGATCGGGTGGCTCTTGTCGAGGCAGCGGACGAGCGTCGGCTGATCGCAGTTAATGCGATCGTCGGTGTGGTCGATCTCGACCGGGAGGATGTTGCCGATGACGGTGTTGTCCCAGTCGCCGCCGAAACCGTGGAACGACTCCCATCCGCCGATCATGATGAGCCCGGCGCCGGCCTCGACCTTCCGCGCGATCGTCTGCTGGATGTCGAGCGGCATGCGCTTGGCGGGGTAGTCGCTGATGACGAAGAGGTTGCGCGGCTGGCTGGCCTCGCCGTTGACCGTGACGTCCGTGGGCAGGTAGTCATAGCCCACGTCCCACATCGTCATGAGACCGGCGAGATACCCCGCGGCGGTGGCGAGCGAGAGATCTCCGAGATACAAAATGGGCTTTTCCGTCATCCGTGTTCTCAAAGTTGCGAAATAAAAACGATACAGTTATTTATGCTACCCGGTTCGGACGAAAAAGCAAATAAAACATTCTTTGCCGGTACCTGGCTTCGGAGGGTCTAAATGGCGGTTGGAAACGTTCTTATTGGGCAATCGGGCGGCCCCACGTCGGTGATCAACGCGTCGCTCTGCGGCATCGTCGAGGGAGCGCGCGCTTCACGTAAGATGGGCAGGGTCTTCGGGATGCGCTTCGGCATCGAAGGCGTCCTGGGCGATCATCTGCTCGACCTCTCCGCCGAAAGCGCCGCGACGCTCAAGGCCCTGCGCGCAACTCCAAGCAGCGCCTTGGGTTCCAGCCGTCACAAGCTCAAGACGGGCGATTTCGAGCCCATCCTCAAGCAGTTGCGGAAGTACGACGTCCGCTACCTGTTCATGATCGGGGGGAACGACACGATGGACACGATCCATCGGATCACGGAGTACGCCGGGAGCGTCGGCTATGAGATGGTCGGCGTCGGTGTGCCGAAGACGGTCGACAACGACCTCTTCGGAGTCGATCACACCCCCGGCTACCCCAGCGCCGCCCGCTACGTCGCCATGAGCGTCCTGCAGGGCGGCTTGCTTGCGCGCGACATGCAGCGGGTTGATCCGTTCACCGTCTTCCAGACCGTCGGCCGCAGCGCCGGCTGGCTGCCCGCGGCGGCGGCGCTGGCGAAGCGCAAGCCGGAGGACCCGCCGCACATCATCCTGATGCCCGAGCGGCCCTTCGAGGAGCAGAAGTTCCTCGCCGCCGCGGAGAACGCGCACAGGAAGTTCGGCTTCGTCTCCGTCGTCTGCGGCGAAGGCATCACCCATGCCGACGGCACGCCCGTCAGCGCGAGCAAGGTGACGGACAAGTTCAGCAATGTCGAGTTCGGCGCCATGGGCGGCACGAGCGCCGCGATGATGCTCCACCGCATGCTCAGCAACACCTTCGGCTGGCGCGGCGAGTTCCAGGTGACGGAATCGCTCCAGATGAGCGCCGCCGACCGCGCCGTGAAGCTCGACATCGACGAAGCCTACGGCTGCGGGCGGCAAGCGGTGAAACTCGCCGAGCGGGGCGAGGGCGGCGTGATGGTCACGATCGACCGCGCCAACAAGCGCGGCCAACCGTACAAGAGCGCCTTCGGCACGATCCCGCTCAAGAAGGTTGCGATCAACGCCCGCCCGATGGACGAGCGGTACATCGGCAAGGACGGGATGAGCGTGACGAAGGCGTTTCACGACTACGCCGCGCCACTCGTCGGCGAGTTGCCGGAGTACGCGTCACTGAGGATTAGGAAAGCTCGGGTATAGATCAACGCTCTTGTCCCTTCTCCCGGTACTCCGGGAGAAGGTTAGGATGAGGGTGATTTCGAGTGTGAACGATTCTCGACGTCCGAAATCACCCTCACCCCAGCCCTCTCCCGGAGTACCGGGCGAGGGGGAAATTCACAGGGACAACATGAATCTCACCGACTCCAGGTACACCCCGTTCGGCCTCGTCAAAGACATGCTCGCGACGGCGGACGTCATCGCGAACTTCAACCCCGACCAGGCAACCGACACTGCGAAGAAGATCGCGCAAGTCGGCAAGCTTCACCTCACCGGCGAAGGCTCCAGCCGCATCTTCCCCGCCAAGCACGTCATCATGCAGGCGCGCCGCGCGGGGTGGAAGCTCGCGCTGCACACGGACGCGGGCCGGCAGTCGCAGGAGTACGACCTGAGCGACTGGGCCGTGTTCGCGGCGAGCAACTCCGGCAAGACGTCGGAAGTCATCAAGCTGTTCAACGATCTCAAGGCCAGGGGCCATGAGCACCGCTACGGTCTCACCGCCGGCGAGAACAGCAAGCTCGGCGAGCTGTCGAACCAGTGCTATGTCCTGAAGTGCGGCGCCGAAGGCGCCGTCGCGGCGACGAAGAGCGTGGTCGAGCAGGCCCTGTTCTATCACGCGATGCTCGAGCACGCGGCCGGCAAACCCTCCCTCGGCGGAAAGCTCAAGACGCTCGCCGGACAGGTGCGCGAAGCGCTCACCGTCCCCATCGATCCCGCGCTGACCGACAAGATCGCCAAGGCCGGCACCATCTACTTCGCCGGCCGCAACGACGGCGTCGCCGAGGAACTGACGCTGAAGACGAACGAGATCACGCGGAAGAAGAGCGACTTCCTCGAAGGCACGTATGCGGTCCACGGCATCGAGGAAGTGATGAGTGGTGACGACGTCGTCATCTGGGTCGACCCCTACGAGGACTCCGAAGGCAAGTTCACCGATGTCCTCGCCAGGGGCGTCGGCCTGACCGTGATCGCCATCTCGGATCGCCAGACGAGCTTCCCGACCATCCTCGTTCCGAAGTCGGAGTTGTCGAGCTACGTGATGATGGCCGGCGGATGGAACCTGCTCGTCGAAGCCGGCGTGAAGCTCGGGATCAACCTCGACAAGCCCGTGCGCGCGCGGAAGGTGGGAAACGAGTTCGCGGGGTGAGGCGAGCTGTGCCAAGGTCGAGCGAGAAAACCGGGACAGCTCTGGATTCTTTTGGCGAGAAAACCGTGACAGCTCTGGATTATTTTGGATCAGAATGGTCCAAGATTTGTTGCCATTTTACCCGGTTTTCTTGGCCTTTCTGATGAAAAGAATCCAGA
>JBAUGM010000188.1:0-4591 GCA_049679725.1 Tepidisphaeraceae bacterium | reverse complement strand
GCCGAGGGCCGGGCGCTGCTGGCGCGCCTGGGCCACGCGCTCACGCCGCCGCGCCCTCTGTCATCTTGAGGACGTGTATGGAGAGTCAGGGAGTAGACGCTTCTCGTCTGACGAGCGCCGCGAGAGTTCCGCGTGCAGTTCGACGAGGCACGCTACCAACTGCCGCTCCGTCGCGCTCGGATCGGCGCTCGGGTGCAGGGGTGGGCCGAAGATGATTCCGTAACGGGTTCGACGGAGGGGAAGCCAACTCTTGAACTTCGAATACGCCGTCGAATTGATGATCACGCACGGCAGGATGGGGACGTTGGCCAGTTGCGCGATTCGGCCAATGCCGGGTTTGATGCGGCGGGTGTGGATGACGGAGTCGGGGCCGGGGCGGAGGCGGCCTTCGGGGAACATGCAGACGGCGCGGCCGCGCTTCAACCGGTCGAGAAGGATGCGCACGGTCGGGGCGTCGGGGCGGCTGCGGTCCAGCGGGAACGCGTTCATCGAGCCGTACAGCCAGGCGACGAAGGGGTTCTGAAACACCTCGACGATGCTGACGAAATCCAGCCGGCGCGCCGAATGGCGCATGAGCAGGGGGATGTCGTACGGGCTCTGGTGGGTCGCGGCGAGGATGAACGGGCCCGGGCGCCGCGTGTGCTCGGCGCCGATGACCGTGGGCGAACTGCTGAGCCAGAACGCGTGGATGCCGAGGTACCAGAGCGTGTCGTAGAAGAGATCGCTCATTGCCAACTCGGCTTTAAAGCATCTTCAGGCGACGCGCGGCGTCCTGCGTTGTCATCCTGAGGTACTCCGAAGGATCTGGCCACGAGCGGAAAGGCCCTCGCGTTTGAGCCAGTTCCTTCGGAGTACCTCAGGATGACAAACTCACAGTCGCTGCTCATGGTGAAAACGCTCTACGGAGTCATCGCGTCGTTCAGGCCGGCGTGGGACAGCAGATCCTGGTACGTGAGCGTGAACTCGGCCTCGAGGTTTCGCGCGAGCGTCTCGCGGCCGCGCCGGCGGTCGGCGCGCGACGGGATCGGTGGCGGATCGATCGGGCGGCCGAAGGCGATCCAGATCTTGCCCTGCATGGCCGGGAGCCAGGGGTCGATGGCGGTGAGTTTGTCCGTTCCCAGGATGACGACGGGCAGGATCGGCACTTGCGCGCGGGTCGCGATGACGCACGCCCCGCGCTTGATGCGCCCGCCGCGGAAGGCGAGATCTTTGCCCTTGCGGCATCCGCCTTCGGGGAAGATGCCGACGATCCCACCGCCGCGCGCGACGTCGATGGCATCGCGAATCGCGCGCACGGGGACGCCTTGACGATGGACGGAGATCGAGCGGAGGAGGCGCAGGATGCTGCCCAGCACCGGCAGGCGATAGAACTCGATTCGCGCCATCCAGACGATGGGCCGTTCGATCAGGCCGGTCATAAGGAACGGTTCGACGTGACTCACGTGCGTGCAGGCGAGGAGGTAGCCGCCGGTGCGCTTGGCGCGCTCGCCGTGCAGGATTACTTCGTGGAGGCACTGACGTTTGACGAACCGGCAGAAGAGTTTGCTTGCCGCGTAGAACCAATCGCTCATTCGTCACACCGTCACGCGTCGCGCTCGCTTGCCTCGCCGTCGTCGTCCGCGCGGCTTCTTGTCAGCCGGCGCGATCGCCTTATAATCGCCGACCGGGCTGGATTATCAAGGTTTTCCGAGGGGACGAAAGTTGTCATGAGGCCGGCGATGAACGGTGCGGTTGACGCCGGATTGCTCGACGAGGTGAAGGCGATTTTGCGGCGGGACCTGAAGCTGGGGCCCGACGCGAACATCCCCGATGAGATGCCGCTCGTCGGCGGCGAGATGGACCTCGATTCCCTCGACATTCTTCTCGTCGTCTCCAGCATCGAGAAGCACTTCGGCATCAAGATCCCCAACGAAGTCGTCGGCCGATGGGTCTTCCAAAGTGTCTCGACGCTTGCGAAGTACGTGCAGGACAACCGCCAGACGCTCTCGACGTCGAACCCGGCCGTGGCGCAGGCGACGCAGCGCGACTGGCTGGCGCTGCTGCCGCACGGTCCGGCGTTCCGGTTCGTGACGAAGGTGGGCGAGGTCGTGCCGGGCGAGCGCGCGAGCGGCGTGTGGGCGGTGGACGGTTCGGAACCATTTTTTGCCGGTCACTTCCCCGGTCGGCCCGTGGTGCCGGGCGTGCTGATCACGGAAGGGCTGGCGCAGGTCGCGGGGCTGGCGGCATCGGATGGAACGGTCGGCAAGGGCGGAATGCTGGCGCATGTGGACATCAAGTTCGAGGCGCCGGTCGTGCCCCCCGCGAGCATCGAGCTGCGAGCGGCGGTGTCGCGCACGCTGGGGCCGCTGAAGCTGTGCGACGTCGTGGCCTCCGTCGCCGGGCACGCGGTGGCGCGCGGCAGCGTGGCGATCCGCTTCGAGTAGTTCTCACGCGCACGCCACGCGCGTGCATCACCTCACGCTCATGCGTTCATTGATTCGAGCATTTGTCGCCCTCGCGTTCTCGCTCGCGCCTGCGCTTGCTCAGCCGGCGCCGACGCCGACGACGCAGGCATCGCCG
Source organism: Tepidisphaeraceae bacterium (assembly GCA_049679725.1). Classification (GTDB taxonomy): domain Bacteria; phylum Planctomycetota; class Phycisphaerae; order Tepidisphaerales; family Tepidisphaeraceae; genus DASYWJ01. The sequence goes on along the minus strand of JBAUGM010000188.1, from coordinate 2,032 downwards.
GCGAGTCAGCCGTCGGGGTTTGAGCAGCAGTTGGAGACGATCGATCGCCGCGCCGGTGCGGTGCAGGATCTGACGGCCGAGTTCGTGCAGGAGAAGCGCTCCCCGCTGCTGCGCAAGCCGCTGGTCAGCCGGGGCAGCGTGAAGGCCAAGGGGGCGCTGGCGCTGTGGGAGACGATCGAGCCCGAGAGGACGATCATGACGTTCGACCCGAAACAGATGCGCGTGTACTACCCGAAGCAGAAGCTCGTCGAGGAGTATGCGATCCAGGGAAGCCTCGGAATGATGGCGTCGTCGCCGCTGCCACGGCTGGCGGCGATCCGGCAGTCGTTCAGGTTGATGCCCGACGACGGGAAAGGGCTCGCGCCGGGCGACGATCGCACGAAGGGTGTGGCGGTGCGACTGGAGCCGATCGACGACGCGGTGCGCCAACTCGTGGACCACGTGCGCGTGCTGCTGGATCCCGATCGCGGATACATGCTCGCGTTCGAACTGACCGATCCCGACGGCGAGCAGACCGTGATCCGATTCACGAAATTACAGGCGAACAGCGGGCTGACGGACCAGGCGTTGCAACCCCAACTGCCCGCGGGCGTGAAGGTTTCAAGGCCGCTGGAGGGCGCGGAAGCGCTGCCGTGATGACGACGGAGCATCCTGCCATGTCGATGCGGGGCGCGGCGACGTCGTCCGTGGTGGAAGGGCACGCGATCCGCGACGCCGCGCGGGCGCCGACGCACGGGACGGTCCTCGACAAGTGGTTGCAGTTGATGTTCTTCTTCGCCGGGCGCGCGGGCTGGCTGGTGGACGGTCTGCGCCCACTGGCGCCGTACATCGTCAACCGCGTATCGCGGCAGATCCGGACGAACACGGCCTTGAACGCGCGGCGCATCTTTGGCCACGAACTGGCCGATCGCGAGCGGCGGCGTTTTGCGCACGCGGTGACGGGAAGCTTCTACGACTTCGTCGCCGACGTCGGCCGCTGCGGGCGGATGTCCAAGGGCGACCTGCTGGCGCAGATCGAGCACGTCGCGGGCGAGCCCGCCTATCTCGCCGCCCGCGCGCGGCGGCGCGGTGCGGTGCTCGTCACGGCGCACATGGGTTCGTTCGAAGTGGGTCTGGCTGCCCTGCGGCAGGTGGAAGCGAACGTCCACGTCGTCTTCAAGCGCGACGCCTTCGGCGGGTTCGAGCGCCTGCGCTCTCGCGCGCGGGCGGTGCTCGGCGTCAAAGAAGCGCCGATCGACGAGGGCTACGCGTCGGTGATCCAGCTTCGCGACGCGCTGCTTGCCGACGAAGTGATCGTCATGCAGGGCGATCGTGCGATGCCCGGTCAGCGGTATGAGGTCGTGCCGTTTCTTTCCGGGCACCTTCGCCTGCCGATGGGGCCGGTCAAACTCGCGCGGCTGACGGGCAGCCCGATCGTGCCTGTCTTCGTCGTCAGGGGCGTGAGCGGGCGCTTCACCGTGTACCTGGCGGAGCCGATCTGGGTCGATCCGGACGCGCAGCGCGTCGGCGGGGTCGATCCGGCGCTGCGGGCGGTGGCGAAGTCGATCGAGTCATTCGTGGGTCGATACCCGGCGCAGTGGCTGAGGTTCGATCGACCGTTCGTCGAGGATGCTGAGCATGGCGAATGAGGACGGACAACCCGTAGCGATCACCGGCATGGGACTGGCGACGGCGCTGGGGCTGGGCGCGGACGAGACGTGGCGCGCGATCCTCGCCGGCCGGTGCGGGAGCGGGCCGATGCGGGGGATGGAACAGCCGCTGCCGGGCGGCTGCGACGGCTGCCAGGCGCCGGACCTTCCCGCGGATTACGAGCCGTCATTGCCGCGCGAAGCGCGATACCTCCGCTGGACGATCCAGGCTGCGCTGCGCGATGCCGGCGCGGGCGACGCACGATCGGCAGATCCGTCGCGCTGCGCCCTGATGCTCGGCACCACGCTGCACGGCATGCGCGCCGGGGGGCGTTTCTTTCGGAGCGAGAACTGCGCCGAGCTGCGCGACTTCCTCGCCGGCGACACGCTGCGACGCGCGACCG
>JBAUGM010000187.1:0-16324 GCA_049679725.1 Tepidisphaeraceae bacterium | reverse complement strand
TTCGCGGACGAACGCGTGTCGATCCGCGACGCCGCAAGCGGCGAACGGCATCATCCGGGCTTGCTGATGCGGTAGATCTTCTTCGTCTGATCGCACGAGAACAGGACCGAGCCGTCCGGCGCTTCGGCGCAGTCGACCGGGCGGGCGAGGACGGTGTTGCCATCCGGCGAGAGGCAGTTGACGACGGTGAGCGAGCCGTAAGGTTTGCCGGTCATCTCGTCGAAGAGGACGCGCTCGACGCGGTAGCCGACGCGGTCGACCAGGTTCGACGAGCCGTGAAACGCGACGAACAGGTCGCCCTGGTGGTCCTTGAAGTAGTCCTTCTCGAGGAACGTGAAGCCGTCGGGCTCCCCGTGCGCGGGGAACGCCCAGGCCGGCGGAATCGTCTTGGCGGCGAGGTCGCGCACGTCCGGCCGATCGGAAAACTCAGGGCGTGGCACGCGATTGCCCGTGATGTACGGGTGGCCGTAGAAACCGCCGAGGACATAGTGGTTCAGTTCCTCCGGCGGGTTCAGGTCGGTGATGGGCTGGTTGCCCTTCTCGTCGCCCCACTTCTTGCCGAAGTTGTTGCTGCCCTGGTCGCAGCCCCAGATCTCGTCGGTGCCGGGGCGGAGGCGAAGCTTCTCCGTGTTGCGGATGCCGCTGGCGAAGACGGATTTCTCCGAGCTGCTGTGCGGGAAGCGGTAGATGCGCTTGGTTTCCGCGTTCACGTCCTCGGTCAGGTTGGAGGGGTCGGCGACGGTGATGTACATCGAGTCGCTGGTGAGCAGGATGCCGCGGAACGGGTGCCCGCCGCCGGAGGGAACGGTCTTGGGCGGGAGCACTTCCACGATCTCGTCGGCCACGCCGTCGCCGTTCGTGTCGCGCGCTTTGGAGCAACTGCCGTCGATCGCCTGGGTGAAATAGAGCCAGCCGTCGTGGAAGTCCATGCAGTGGGCGGAGGGGACTTCCTTCACGAACTTGGCGGTCTTGTCGTACGTGCCGTCGCCGTCGGTGTCGGTGAGGGAAAGGATGACGCCGGCGCGCGGCTGGGAGAGATAGAGCAACCCCTTGTCGCCGAACTCGAGGAAGCGCGCCTCCGTGAGCTGGTCGGCGACGAGGTCGACGCGGTAGCCGGCGCGCACGGTGAAGTTGGGCACGCCCTCGCCGCGCGCGCCGCGCGTTGGGCCTTGCGTCTGCGCGGCGGCGACGCTGGCGAACAGGGACAGGAGCAGAAGCGCGCAAAGCGGACGCGGCAGGGCGAACGCCGCGAGGATCGACGACAGGAAGGCAGGCTCGATGTTCAAAGTTGTTCCCACTGCTCGCGGGAGATGCTCGCCTTACGAAGGATCTTCATCAGCAGCGCCTTGCCGACGTCCCGGCGGTGCGGGTTGGGGACCGAAAGGCGGCGGCCATCCGCGGAGATCATGACTTCGTGAGCCGCGCCCGGTACCGGGCCGCTGAATCCCGCTCGGCGCAACGCTTGAATCAGGTCGCGGCGTGAGATCGGCCCGAAGGGCGGCACCTATGCGACCTCTTGCGTTGACGCCGGCCGCACGTTGAGGTCGATCCCGTTCAGCACTGGGATCTCATGGTGATGCCAGATGCCGACCAGAATCCAGCTCTCCAGAGCGGACTGCAACTCCAAGCGGCACGCGTCCAGCGTGTCCGCATTGGCCCAGAGCCCGTCCAGGCCCGGGATCTCGCCGAAATGCCCCTCGCCGTCGTCCAGAATCTCGTAGCGAGCCTTGGCCATCGCGGCTTGGATGTACTCGGTCAGCATGCCCTCATTGTACACCCGCGCCGGGACGCGGGGGAGTGACGGCGGCGTCGTCCGCGCGCCAGTCCGCCATCGCGATGCGGGCGGCCTGGCCGAAGTCGAGGATGCAGCAGAACATCAGGAACGCGCCCCAGAGCAGGAACATCAGCAGGGCGATGATCACGCCGAAAAGGGCGACCGTCACCCCGATGCCGGTCGCGTCGCCGCGGAAGCCGATGAACACGTACAACGCGGCGCCCGCGAGCACGCTCGCGAGGAAGCCGCCGCCGACGACCGTGCTGTGCTCCATGAGGTCGGCATCGGAAATCATCCGCGCGACGGTGCGGATGCGGACGAACGCGGCGATCGGCGCGATCAGGCTCAGCGCGAACCCAATGGCTGTTGCGCCGGAGATGCGCGGATCAAAATGGACGGTCAGCGACAGCGCCCCGATCGCTCCGGCCAACAGGGCCACCGGAGCCGTGCGGAGCAGCAGCCGGTTCGTCGCCGCCGGCGGCTCGCTCCAGTGCCGCGACGAGCGGGAAAGCATCCATGCCCCGGCGAGCTGCGCGAGCCCCGCGATCAGGAGCGTGGTGAACAGCAGCACGTCGCGTTTCTCCAGCGCCCCGCCGACGGCGAGGATCAGCATCACGAACATCACAAGATAGGCCGCCGCCAGCAGCTTCACGCCGCGCGACATGGCCAGCACCCACGTCGCGGGGTACTGCGAGAGTAGGACCGGCGCCTTCAGCGACCAGTGCGCCTTCAGCCCGCACTCCGGGCAGCGCCCGCCCCCATCATGCTCACGCGGGTCGTGCCCGCGCAGGTCGTACCCGCAGCGGATGCAGCGGGCGTCGCGCTTCGCGTCGTCGGGCGGAATAATCGCGGGATCGATCGTCACGATGCCCCATGTTATCGCGCCGCCGGCGGGCTTTCTTCGCGGCGTGGGTCCGATTAGCTTCGCGTTCCTCACGATGCGCATCGTCCACGTCATCACGCGCCTGATCGTCGGCGGGGCACAGGAGAACACGCTCCTCTCCTGCGAGGGCCAGCACGACCGCGGGCACGATGTCACGCTCCTCACCGGGCCGGCGATCGGGCCGGAGGGGTCGCTGATGGAGCGCGCGCAGCGCTACGGGTACCGCGTCGAGACGGTCGACGAGATGCGGCGATCGATCCTGCCCGTGAAGGATTTCCGCACGTACCACCGCATCGTGAAGCGGCTGCGCGAGCTGAAGCCCGATGTTGTCCACACGCACAGCAGCAAGGCCGGCATCATCGGCCGCTGGGCGGCGGACCGTGCGAAGGCGCCGGCTATCATCCACACGATCCACGGCCTGGCGTTCACCGCCTCCACGTCGCGCGTCGTGAACAACATCTACAAGCTGCTCGAGCGGCAGGCAGCGCCGCTCACGACGAGAATCGTCTGCGTCGCCGATGCGATGCGCGACCAGTCGCTGGCCGCGAACATCGGCACGCGCGACCAGTACGTGACCGTGCACAGCGGGATGGAGACCGGGCCGTTCATTCATCCGCCCGTCCCGCGCTCGGAGATGCGGAAACAGCTCGGCCTCGATCCGCAGCACGTCGTCGTCGGCACGATCGCGAGATTGTTCCACCTGAAGGGCCACGACGATCTGCTCGACCTCGCGCCGGACCTGTGCTCCCGCTTCCCGAACCTGCGCTTCCTCTGGGTCGGCGACGGCCTGCTCCGCTCCGCGTTCGAGCGGCGGATCGCGGAGTTAAACCTGAAAGACCGCTTCATCCTGACGGGCCTCGTGCCGCCAAGCCGCATCCCGGAGTTGACCAACGCGATGGACGTCCTCGTCCACCCCTCGCGCCGCGAGGGGCTCGCTCGCGCGATCGTGCAGGGCCAGCTTGCCGGCTGCCCCGCGATCGCCTACGACATCGACGGCAACCGCGAGGGACTCATCGAAGGCGAAACAGGCTTTGCGCTGCCGCCCTTCGATCAGAAGCAACTCGCGGAGAAGTTGGCCATGCTTGTTTCGGACGAGCCGAAGCGCCGCGCGATGGGCGAAGCGGGGCGGCGGTTCGCGCTGGCGCGGTTCGACGCGAAGGTGATGGTGGACGGGCTGGAGCGCGTCTACGCCGTCGCGCTTGCGGGGGCGGCGCGCTGAGCTTCCGCGGGGACGAGGCCGCACTCCGGACACCGCTCCGGCGTCGCGCGGACGTCATACCCACACGCGACGCAGAGTCCCCGTTTGATCCTTCGTCGTACGAGGCGTGGCCTGTGGCCAATCGACCATCCGATGCCGCCCGCCAGCACGATGAGCAGCCAGTAGGGCACGCAGAAGAACACCTCGCGGTAGGCGTAGTGCCCCTGCGCGTCGACAGACGAGTTGTCCTTGCCGCGCCAGTCGATGCCGAGCCACGCCAGCCATGCGGGCGCGTTGTAGCGATCGAGCGGCTCGTCGTGCGGGAACGGAGCGGAGTACACGCGAAGCCGCTTCTCGTGCTTCGCCGATTCCTCCACGACCTCCGCCCGCACGTACGCGAACCACAATCGCCCGTGGCTGCTCGCGGCGCCGCGCTGGTGCGACGCGTACGGCCCCGCTGGCGCAAGCACTTCGGTGTAGGCTTTCACCGCGTACCCGCGGAACAGGGTTCCGATCCACAGGAGCAGCAGCAGGCCCGCTGATACGAGCATTGCGCTGGAAAGCCAGATAGCAAGGCGCGAAGGACGCGTCATGACAGGGAGAGGATGTGCGTTGCTGCGGCACGGGTGACAGGCCGGACGATTTGGGGCGTTCGCGCGGGCCGCCTACACTTCCGCCATGGCATCGATCCTCGTCTTCGGCCCACATCCCGACGATCAAGAGCTCGGCATGGGCGGCGCGATCCTGAAACTGGCGTCGCAGGGGCACGCCGTTCACCTCGTCGACATGACCAACGGCGAGCCCACGCCGCACGGGTCGGTCGAGATTCGCGCCAAAGAGGCCGCCGCGGCGGCGAAGGTGCTCGGCGTGGAGCGGACGCTCATCGGCCTCCCCAACCGCCAGGTCCAGCACACGATCGAGGCGCGGCACAAGGTGGCGGCGGTCATCCGCAAGCACAAGGCCGACTGGCTCTTCGTTCCGTACCCGATCGACGCGCACCCGGATCACGTGGCCGTCACGCGCATCGTGGAGGACGCGCGGTTCGACGCGAAGCTGACGAAGACCGACATCCCCGGCACGCCGTGGTACCCCAAGCGCGTCATCCACTACTTCTGCACGCACCTGCGGATGAACTTCCCCGCGACGTTCTGCATCGACATCACCGACACGATTGACCGCAAGATCGAGGCGGTGAAGTGCTACAGAAGTCAGTTCGTCGGCGCCAGCGGCCACGTGCCGGAGATGGTGCGGACGATCACGGCCTACTTCGGCAGCCGCATCGGCACGCGCTACGCCGAGCCGTTCGCCAGCACTGAGATGCTCGGCTTCGCCGGCCTCGATCAGCTCATCGGCGGCACGGGCGCGAGCGTGGAGATGGAATCGCCGGACATGAGTCAACCGAAATCGAAGTCGTAGCGGGGATGGAGCCACAGAGAACACAGAGGACACAGAGATACGACGGGAAATGATCCAGTCTGCCTTTCTCTGTGTCCTCGGTGTTCTCTGTGGCTCCCCTCCGGCCGTTCTTCCCGAAGTTATCAGACGCGCGCCAATCCCGTTTTCCCTTTGCATCGCGCGGCAAAGCACGGTTCAATCCCCGGGCCGCACGTACCACGTTTCCGCGATCGCGAGGGACCCGATGTACTGGATGTACGTACTGGATCTGATCAGCCGCTACCTGCACATCGCGTGCAGCACCGTGCTCGTGGGCGGGACGCTGTTCTACGAGATGGTCGTGCCGGCGGCGATCGACGAATTGAAGACGGAGCAGCAGCTCGATGTGTTCGGCCGTGCGCGGTGGGTGTTCAAGCGATTGGTCTGGACCAGCGCGATCCTGCTCGTGCTCAGCGGCGCGATCTCGACGCGCAAGCACTGGGCGAGCTACAAGGCCGAGCCGATCCCGAGTTTCAGCGCGGCGCCCGACACGCCGGACGATGCGCCGTCGGTGTTCCGTCGACCGGGTTGGTGGTGGGCGGCGCACGTGAGCACGGGGGCGCTGGCGGTGCTGATCGCGGTGTACCTGACGACGGTCGCGCGCCCGCCGGACCACCCGATCGGGTGGATGCGGTTGAACCTGGTGATCCTGCTCATCGTGATGTTCCTGGCCAGCGCGACGCGCCACGCGCGGCTCTTCAACGCGGACACGATGCGCGGGCGGGTCGTCATTCCCTTCGTCATGCCCGAAGAGCCGGATTGAGGTAAGTACGAAATCCGAAGCACGAAATCCGAAACAGATTCCAGGCACGATGTCGGAGTCGCACGACAACATTCCCAGCGATCCCGGCGGCATCGAGCTCGCGCCGGGGGTGTCGATCGCGCACGATGCGCTGCGCCTGCAGTTCGCCCGCAGCGGCGGGCCGGGCGGGCAGAACGTCAACAAGCTGAACACGAAGGCGGAGATCTGGATTCCGATCGGCGCCATCCGCGGGATGAGCGACCGCGCGATCGCGCGGCTGCGCGCGTCGCTCGGTCGTCGGCTGACACAGGCGGACGAGATTCACATCGTCTCCGAAAGCGAGCGGCGGCAGGAGGGGAACCGGCAGGAAGTGATGGACCGGTTGCGCGAGCTGATCGTCGCAGCCCAGTTCGAGCCGAAGCGACGGCGAAAGACCAAGCCCAGCGCCGGAGCGAAACGAAGGCGGCTGGAGTCGAAAAAGAAGCGCGGCGAGATTAAAGCGCAGCGGCGAGGGGAGTGGTGACGCGCAATCTACGGGCACGCACGCACGCCGGTCGTCATCCTGAGGTACTCCGAAGGATCTCGGGCGCGCGCGCACTTCTCGAAGATCGAGATCCTTCGGAGCACCTCAGGATGACGGTCGTTCGGTGGGCGGCGGTGTGAGGGGTGAGAATCACACGAACCGTCCGCCGACGTCCCACGTGCCGTCGTCACGCTTGCGCGACGAGACGACTTCAAACTTCGACGAGAGGTGCAGCGGCCCCGCGCCGATGCGCATCTGGAACGTGCCGCCGGGCTCGAACTGGACGGGCGAACGGAAGCCCACGCCGTGCAGCGAGACGTTCAGGACCATGACCTGGAGCTGGCGGGGGTCGATGGCGCTCTCATCGAGGGTGATCATACCCGTCGCGCCCAGCGGGTGGCGGAGGCTGCGGCGGCGATCCATTCCGGCCGCGGAGGGAGTCGCGGGCATCGGGGCGGTGCTGTGATGCCGATCCGTCATATGCAATTTATCGGCAGAGACGGCTCATCTGCTTCTGTCGATCCGTCCGCATACCCGCGCATCAGCAGAACTCCGCGCCCACTTCGAACCCGCCGTCCGCATACGGACGAACCGCCGCGACCCGCAGCCGCGACGACAGCCGAAGCGGCCCGGCCATCACGAGGATCTGGTGGTAATCGCCCTTTTCCATCGGCACGGGCGAGCGGAAGCCGATGCCCTGCAGGTTGAGGTCAAAGACCTCGACCATTTGCCCTTCCTTGTCGAACCGGTCCAGCGAAACGAGCCCCTTGGCGGTGACCGTTTCGCGCGGCATGCGCCGGCGCTCGTCGAGGGGGCTCATGTGTCGCGTCGGCAGTTCACGTACGGCGTGCATACCCGCTAGATCGGCTCGAAATCAGCACTGCTTGGGAACGCACACCCATATTTAGCGGCGGTGCGCAGCACCGCGGGTTCTGGTTATGCTCGTCACCGATATACTGCGCGAGACAACGGTTATCGGACCCGCCGCATTCTTCGGAGCAATCGTCGTGAGCCAACGCATCGTTCAGTCGTACAAGGTCCTCGTCGGCCTGGAAATCCACGTCCAACTGGCGACTCGCACCAAGATGTTCACCGCCGCCCCCAACGGCGCGACCAACTTCGGCGCCGAGCCGAACAGCCTCGTCGACGAGGTCATCCTCGGGTTGCCCGGCACCCTGCCCGTCATGAACAAGAAGGCGGTCGAGTACTCGATCATGGTGGGCCTGGCGCTGGGCTGCAAAATCGCGAAGCACACAAAGTGGGACCGCAAGAGCTACTACTACCCCGATCTCCCCAAGAACTACCAGATCAGCCAGTACGACCTGCCCCTCTGCGCGGAGGGCTCATTCGATCTCCAAGTTGGCGAGCCCGCTTCAGGCTCCGGTGAGCCCGGTCGAACCGCGGGCGGGGAGCCCACCACCAGAACCATCCGCATCCGCCGCGCGCACCTGGAAGAAGACGCGGGCAAGCTCCTCCACGAAGCCCCCGGCGGACACCCGATCGACCACAGCATCGTCGACCTCAACCGCGCCGGCACGCCGCTGCTCGAGATCGTGACGGAGCCGGATTTCTCCACCCCGCGCGAGGTTGCGCTTTTCGCGCAGGAGCTGCAAAAAATCGTCCAGTTCCTCGGCGTCAGCGAAGGCCAGATGCAGATGGGCCACATGCGCTTCGAGCCCAACATCAACGTCCACATCACGGACGAGCAGGGTCAGGTCCACAAGACCGCCATCACCGAGATCAAGAACCTCAACAGCTTCTCCGTCCTGGAGCGCGCCACGGCCTACGAGATCCAGCGGCAGGTACGCGAGTGGATCGACACCGGCTCGCTCGGCCAGAAGAGCACGTACGGCTGGGACGAGCCGAGCGAATCGACGTTCCACCAACGCGACAAGGAAGAGGCCCACGACTACCGCTACTTCCCTGACCCCGATCTCGTGCCGGTGGAAGTGGACGACAAGTGGCTTTCAGATTTGAAATCTCAAATTGGTGAGATGCCCGTCGTTCGCCGCAAGCGCTACATCGACGCCCTCGGCCTGAGCCCCGCCGACGCCGCCACGCTCGCCGGCGACCGCGCGACCGGCGACTTCTACGAGCACGCCGTCAAGGCCGGAGGCGACCCGCGACGCGTCTCCAACCTCATCCTCTCGCACGGCCGGCGGCTGTGTAACGAGAAGGGGTGCTCGCTGAACGAGCTCGGCCTCCTCCCCGAGCGCGTCGCCGAGATCGCCAAGCTGATCGACGCGAGCAAGGTCGCCCCCAGCGCCGTCGGCGCGATCTTCGACAAGCTGATGGAGGAGGATGCCCCCGCCGAGGAGATCGCCAAGTCGCTCGGTCTCATCCAGCAGAGCGACACCGGCGCCATCGACGCCGCGATCGACGCGGTGATCGAAAAGAACCCGCCGGCGCTCGCAGACTTCAAGGCCGGCAAGCAGCAGGCGCTTGGGGCGCTGGTCGGCATGGTGATGAAAAGCGGGAAGGGGCTGAACCCGAAGCTCGTCCAAGAGCGGCTGCGGGAGAAACTGTCGTCATGAAGCCACCGATCGGAACTTGGCGCGTGTTGCCCGGTCCGCCGGAGCTTGGTTATGCCGGTGCGCCGATCCCGCGGCATTTGCGGCCGAGGACGCGATCGGGCTTTGGCTTTACATCGATCCTACTTCCGATTCTGGCGGGAGCGGGTGTCGCCGTCTTCTTCTTTTTCGATCGCAGCATCACAGCCGGTGAAGCGCGATTGATCGCTCGGCTTGTTCTGCCGATCTGCTTGGTCGGGCTTGCGCTTGCCGCGACGAATCTGCTTCGTCGCAATAAGCAGTATCGCTTCGGCATCGTTGGCTTGGCGGGAAACCTGCTTCTCGGCTTGGTCGGCGTGTTTTACTGGATCGTCGGACACGCCCCGCCCTGATCGGGCGAAACGCTCATGCTACGGCGCCACGGTGGCCGTGTTGGGATCGGGGAAGTCCCACGGGTCGATGCCGCTCAGCGCCTGCTTCAGCGGGAACGTCTCCACGTGCGAGTCGAGGAAGAGGTAGTTGCTGCCGCGCTTCAGGCCGTGGCGCCAGGGTTCGACGCGCGTGTAGTAATCGTTGATGCGGATGAAGCCGGTCAACGAGTTCATGTAGTAGTCTTCGTAGTCCGACACCTTCTCGCCCATGACGATGATGTCGCTGCTGGTCTTCCCGGGGATCTTGTTCCCGCGCTTGATCGCCTTCTCGGCCAGGTGATTGTTGAGGATGTACGAGTGGCGCTCGGCCGGCTCCTCGACGTCGCTGGGGCAGAGCATGATCGGCGGGTCGTACACCGGCGGCTTGAACACGTGTACCGGCCACCGCTGCGACGGCGGCTTGTTCGCCCCCAGACCCGGCGGGTAGACCCACCCGCCCCACTGGTTCGAGTAGATCACCAGGGCCGCGCCGATCTGGTACAGGTTCGACTTGCACTGCACGGCCTTGGCGTGCTCGCGGGCTTTCTGGAGGACGGGCATCAGCAGCGCGATGAGGATCGCGATGATGCCGAGGACGACGAGGAGCTCGACGAGGGAGAACGCGCGACGCGCGGATTGTCGAGGACCAACCTCCCTCTCCCCGGCGTACCGGGGCGAGGGAGTGGCGTGCGATGACGTTCGTTGACGTGTCATGCCAACCCCATGGCGTTATGATCCGCGCGGCCACCATTGTCGCGAGGATTCACATGTGGGGCAACCGGCTCGGCTGGGGGATTTCGGCGGCGATCGCGATCGTCGTGATCGGGACGTTGTCCTTTTACGTCCGCGGCGCGACGAAGACCTCGCAGCCCACGCAACTCGGATTGGATGCGGTCGCTCAGGGCTCGTTGGCACTGGGCGTGTCGCCGCAGAGCGTGCTCAGCGGCGAGCCCGCTTCGTGTGACGCCGCACAGCTCTATAGCGAGGCGATCGCCCTCTACCGCAGGGATCCGAACGGTTATGACGGCATCGCCGGCGGGTCCCGCGCCGGCAGCGACGCGCTGGCGAAGTTCCCCGCCATCCAGCGGCTCATCGAAGCGAAGAACTGCTCGCAAATGACGCTGTTCACCAACGATCCCGCGCTGGTGATCCGCTATGGCGACGCGCCGGACCTCGACGCGCTCCTGAAGGTCGGCAAGGCCGCCGTTCGCGCGGGGTTGGCGTACAAGTCAGCCAACAGGAACTTCGAGGCAATCAAGTGCTACGAGGCGGCGTTCGCGCTGGGGGCGAAGTTCTACGACGAGCGGCTGACCTACCGCCAGCTCATGGCCGGGCTGGAACTCATGGGCGAGTCAGGGGTCGGGTTGTCGAGCCTGAACTTCGCGCGCGGCGACACGACGCGCTCCGAGGCGGCGCAGAAGTTTGACGTCGCCCGCCGCAAGCTCTTCTCCTCCAGCGTGCAGCCGATTTCCGGGGCGCTGATCAGCATCGATGCCAGGACGGTCAGCCGGCACGCCGGCGACGTCTTCTACATCGCCGAGAACGCGCGGGAGCGAATGTGGCGGGTCGAGGCGATCCTGTCACTGGGCCGGATGCGGTTCTTCGTCGGCGAGGGCGGGCGGATCGGCGACCAGCGCGGGGCGGAGCGCGCGTTGAAGCGGTACGCGCAGGACACCGACCCGGTCATCCGCGCCGCCGCGAAGGCGGCGCTGGAACTCACGCGCGAGCAGATGCGCATGTTGGGGTGAGCTTCTTTCTCCCTCGCCCGGTACTCCGGGAGAGGGTTGGGGTGAGGGTGATTTCGGACTTCGAGAGCACCTGGCACTCGAAATCACCCTCATCCTAACCATCTCCCGGCGTACGTTTCGACTGCGCTCAACGCAGGCCGGGAGAAGGGACCAGAGCGCACCACTTGCAGGTGCACGCGCTGCCGGCGCGCGTTGCTTCCTGGTGTCGGTCGTCGATCGGGCAATGTTCCTTGGGGTCGCGCGCTTTCTCTCGCGTCGGGCAGCCGCACCCGTCGGTGACCGGATCGCGCAGCGGCATGCGCAGGAACGGCGTCCCGCAATACGACACGCCGCACTGCACGACGCGCATCGGGCAGCGCTCGCAGACCGTCGCCCGGGCCACCCAATCAACGCGAACGGGCAGCAGCCCCATCCGCCGCAGGCGCGCGGCACTCGATTTCGCGGCGGCCCGAGTCATCGTGGCGAACGCGGCTCCGCAGCAGGATGCTCCCATGCCCTGAGTTATCGGACGAAACCGCGATTTCGCCCCAACGGGGCATAAAAACCGCATTCCGCACGCTCGTGCAAGCTGCGCAACCCTTGGCAGCCACATGGGTTGAGGCAGCTTTCCTCAATCTCTCCGAATCCTCACTCCCGCCGTCTTGACGTGGATGCCGATCCATCTAAGGTAGCGCTCTTTTCGCGACCTGAGTCAGGAACGTGAAGACAGATTCCCCGGTCCCCCCACAGACCAAGCCGAACAATCCCGCAGCCCACCCGCCGCCGCAGCCCGCTGCGGCGGCTGCGTTGTCGCGCGCGGCGGTGAACCCGTCGACCGTGTCCGAAGGCATCAGCAACACGCAGCTCCTCGTCTGGATGTTCGGCTTCCTCAAGCCGGTCAAGCCGCTCGTCTTCTTCGCGTGCCTTTACCTGACGTTGTGGGTCGGGACCGAAGTGATGGCCGTCCGCCAGAGCGGCGAGGCCGTCAACGCGATCGGGGAGATCTACGGCTCCGAGGCCGTCGCCCAACGGGGATTCTGGACCTGGATCACCAGCGCCGACGCCGCCGCGCTGAAACTCCGCTACGCCATCATCGGCCTGGCCGGCTACGTGCTCGCGATGGCGATGCTCCGCTACCTCCGCGAGGTCGCCAACTCGAAGATGAGCATGACGATGGTCTTCTACCTGCGCGAGGCCGTCTACGAGAAGCTGCAGCGCGTCGGGTTCGCGTTCCACGACGTCGTCAGTTCCGGGCAGCTCATCAACCGTGCGCTCACCGACCTCCAGCACGTCCGCAGCTTCATCCAGACCGCCGTACTGACGACGCTCGAGATCGTCCTGATCGTCGGCGGGTACATCGTGCTGATCTTCACGCTCAGCCCGTGGCTGGCCGCGCTGTCGCTGGTCCCGCTGCCGATCTGGACGTGGTACATCCTGCGCTTCAGCAAAAAGGTGCAGCCGGCGAGTAAGGCGGTGGTGGAGGCGGAGGACAAGAACGTCTCGATCATCACCGAGAACATCGCCGGCGTTCACGTCGTGAAGGCGTTCGCGACGGAGCGGGCGGAAGTCCAGAAGTTCCGCGACGGCTCCGGCGCGTACACGGATCGAAAACTGCACCAGATTCGCATGTTCGCGGACTTCCAGCCGATCATCCGCGCGATCGCGACGGCGTCGCACCTGTCGCTGTTCCTCGCGGCGGGGTTCATGATCATCAAGGGGCGCCTCCAGCCGGGGCATTTCGTCATCCTCGGCTCGGCGATGGGGGCGATCCTGACGCGCTTGCAGCAGGTTTCCGCGATCAACGAGCAGTACCAGAACGCGATCGTCTCGGCGCGGCGGTTCTACGAGGTGCTGATGGCGCCGCCGACCGTGCCGGAGAAGACGCACGCGATTCCGCTCCCGCCCGGCCCGGGCGCGGTCACGTTCGACAACGTCACGTTCGGCTACGACCCGGCCAAGCCCGTCCTGCGCGACGTGAGCTTCTCCGTACCCGGCGGGAGCATCGTCGCGATCGTCGGGCCGACCGGCGCGGGCAAGACGTCGCTCGTCAACCTGATCACGCGCTTCTACGACCCGCAGCAGGGCCGCATCTCGATCGACGGCGCCGACATCCGCGACGTGAACCTCGGCAGCCTGCGCACGCAGGTGTCGCTCGTGTTCCAGGAGACGTACCTGTTCAGTGACACAGTCGAGGGGAACATCGCCTACGGCCGGCCGCACGTCCGCGGCGGAGAAATCGAGGCCGCGGCGCGCCTCGCCCAAGCGCACGAGTTCATCGAGCACCTCCCCAAGGGCTACGACACGATCCTCGGCGAACGCGGCGCATCGCTCTCCGGCGGGCAGCGTCAGCGATTGGCCATCGCCCGCGCGATCTTCGCCAACCCGCGCGTGCTGATCCTCGACGACGCGACGGCCGCGGTTGACCCGGAGACAGAAGAGCTCATCCGCCGGGCGATGCGGGTCGTCATGCGGGACCGCACGACGTTCATCATCGCGCACCGCATCAGCACGGTGAAGCGGGCGGACGTGGTGCTCGTGCTCGAAGAGGGCCGGATCACGCAGATCGGGACTCACACGGAGCTGATGCAGCAGGAAGGCCACTACCGCGAGATCGCCGCGGTGCAGCTCTACGGCGACGGCGAGGAGCGCCCCGCGGAAACTGCGGGCAAGGCGGTGGAGCACCCGTCACACATGAAGCGCGTCCACGATCAGCAACACGTCAACGCCGCCGCGGCTAAAGCGACCGAAGGCGAACGCGACGTGGAAATGCCGATGGGGAAGTAGAAAAACATCCTCCCTCTTCCCGGTACTCCGGGGAGAGGGCGGGGGAGAGGGGCAAGGTGTGTACGACGTCGAAATCCGTTCGATTCGCGATCTCGCGCGAGTTCGTGAATCGGCCGGTGCTCGAACGACTCGCGCCGTTCGCCCCTCTCCCCAACCCTCTCCCCGGCGTACCGGGGAGAGGGAGTAAGACGAAGACATGATCGCCTCGATCCGTGACAAGTTCCGCAAACCCCCGCCCAAGCTGGCGGCCTTCGCGCCGCGCATCAAGGACGATGAGGAAGACGACGAATCGTACAAGCCCATCGACTGGGCCATCGTCCGCCGGCTCATAGGGTGGCTCGCGCCGTTCAAAGCGCAATATGCGATGGCGATCGGTGTCGGCCTCGTCCACCTGCTGCTGGAGATGAGCTCGCCGCAGTTTATGCGGTGGCTCATCTTCGACGTGACGTCGTACGCGCTGGGGACGAGCCCCAACACCACCGACGGCGCCGCCATCCGCGGCGCCGCGTGGATCGTCTTCCTCTGGGCGTGCGCCTTCGCCGTGTCGCTGGTCTTGCAGCGCTACACGATCCTGATCATGACCCGCGCCGGCGAGCGCGTGCAGCTCTCGATCCGCCGGGCGCTGTTCGATCACCTCCAGGGGCTCTCGATGAGCTTCTACGACAAGACCAAGCTCGGGCGGATCATCAGCCGCTGCACGAGCGACGTGAACGCCATGCGCGAGGTGAACGTCTGGGGCATCTGGCAGGTGATCGCCAACGGCACGATGGTGCTCGTCGCCACCGGTATGCTGCTCTATACCGACTGGCGGCTGTTCCTCTCCGTCGCGTGGCTGGGGCCGATCATTTACGTGCTCAACTACTTCTACAAGAGCCGGGCCGGGCGCATGCAGCAGATCGCGCGCGAGGGGTGGACGCAGGTTTCGACGAACCTGGCCGAGAACATCACGGGCATGCGCGTGGTGACGGCGTTCAACCGCCAGGGGCCGAACCTGGGCGTGTTCAACAGCCTCCAGGAGCGCAACACCTACAACAACGTCGCCATCGCGCGGATCAACGGCATCTACCTCCCGCTCCTCCAGTTCATCGGGTTCGTCGGCAAAGCGATCATCCTGCTCTACGGCGGGTACCTCGTCGCCAGCGGGCACATCGGGACATCGGATGACCTGAGACAGCGAACGGTCGAGGGCGTCGCCGCCGTCGTCGCGGCGTTCCTCTACTGGGACTGGTTCATGAACCCGATCGTGAACTTCGGGAACTTCTATTCCGCGCAGCTCATTCCCGCGATGACCGGAGCCGAGCGCGTCTTCAACCTGCTGGACACGAAGGCGGACGTGATCGACGAACCCGGCGCCAAGCCCCTGCCGCGCATCATCGGCCAGGTGAAGTTCGAGAACGTGACCTTCGGCTACAACGCCGAGCGCCCGGTCCTGCACGACGTCAGCTTTGAGGCGCGGCCGGGGCAGACGTTCGCTCTCGTCGGCGCCACCGGCAGCGGCAAGAGCAGCATCGTCTCGCTGATCGCGCGCTTCTATCAGCCCCAAGCCGGTCGCGTGCTCGTCGATGGGCAGGACGTCCGGTTCGTCACCGGCGAATCGCTGCACAGGCAGATGGGCCTCGTGCTGCAGGTGAATTACCTGTTCACCGGCACGGTGATGGAGAACATCCGCTACGCCAGCCCCGCCGCGAGCGAAGAGGACGTCGTCAACGCCGCCAGGGCGATCGGCAGCTACGACTCGATCATGCAGTTGCAGGATGGGTTCAACAGCTCCGTCGGCGAGCGCGGCGCGAACATGAGCCTCGGCCAGCGGCAGCTCATCTGCTTCACTCGCGCTTTTCTAGCCGACCCGCGCATCTTCATGCTCGACGAAGCGACCAGCGCCGTCGACACCGCCACCGAGCTGCTCGTGCAGGAGTCGCTCGAGAAGCTGCTCGCCGGGCGGACGACGTTCATCGTCGCCCACCGCCTCAGCACGATCATGTCGGCCGACCAGATCCTGGTGATCGAGAAGGGGAGGATCGTCGAGCGCGGCACCCATCGCGAGCTGGTGGCGGGAGGTGGAAAGTACGCGGATCTGTACAACCAGTTCGTCCACCACGCCGCGTAGCGGGTTGTCGGACGTGCGCTCGCGTCAATCCGGGCGGCGCCCGATCCGATGAAGGGTGTAGTGATGTCGACGCATCCCTTCACCTTTCGAGGCCGTCGCGCCCGCGGCGTGGCGATCGTCTACGGCGTCCTCGTGCTGCTCGCGCTGATCGCGATGTGCTCGCTGGCGGTCGACTACGGGCGTGCGCAGCTCGTGCGCTCCGAGCTGCAAGCCTGCGCCGACGGCGCCGCCC
>JBAUGM010000186.1:0-12507 GCA_049679725.1 Tepidisphaeraceae bacterium | reverse complement strand
CTCATCGCCTCAGCTTAAAGCGTGTATGAGAAGCCGAGAAGCGCTCTCCCCGGTACACCGCCGGAGTACCGGGGAGAGGGAGTTAAGACTTCTCATACACGCGTTCAGGATGACGGGCATCGTGCGTGCCCAGTTCGCGCGTCACTTCACGTACTTCACCCGCACCTGCGCGACCGCGCCGTTGAACTTGAACGGCGCTTTGTCGAAGTAATCGAGCGAGACCGGCGAGCCCAGGTCGGTGCCGATGTCGAGGCAGTCGTTGGCGGTGAAGAGCAGCGGCGCGCTGATGGGAACCACGCCGGGGCCGACCTCCAGGCCGCCGACCTTCGCGGCCGCATC
The DNA here is from genome assembly GCA_049679725.1 of Tepidisphaeraceae bacterium. Lineage (GTDB taxonomy): Bacteria > Planctomycetota > Phycisphaerae > Tepidisphaerales > Tepidisphaeraceae > DASYWJ01. Next base: position 12,168 of record JBAUGM010000186.1, on the reverse strand, counting down.
CACGGGTTTGTCGTTGACGGTGGTCGTGGTCGCGACCTCCTTGCCGTTGACCTTCATGACGATCTTGAGCGGCCCGCCCGGCTTCGGCTCCACGTAGGTCGTCTCGATTTCGATCGTCGCCTTGCCCGCGGGGAGCTTCTCCTTCGACTTGATCTGCGTGCGCATGATCTCGAAGAGGTTGTACTCGTAGCAGAGCGTGCCGTCGGTGACGTAGCAGCTCAGCGCGTGCCGGAGTAGCCGTCCCAGTCGTTCGCCAGCTCCGCGATCTGGCCCGCGCCCACGCGGTGATGATTTCGCCCGCACAGGATCGACGCGCGCGTCGGCGAGCACATGGCCGTCGAGTGGAAGCGGTTGTACGAGATCCCCTGCTTGGCCACGCGCGAGAGCGTCGGCGTGTTGATCTCGCCGCCGTACGTGCTGGGCGTGGCGGGGCCGACGTCGTCCATCAGGATGATGAGGACGTTGGGCGCGCCCTTGGGCAAATGATTCGCCGCCGGGACCGGGCTGTACTTCGATTCCTGCATCGTCCGCCCGGCCGTGCTGCCCGACGGCCTGGGCGGGAAGGGCAGCACCTCCTGCGCCCGGACGGCACTGGCCGGCAGCGCGGCCGCCGCGAACGCAAACGCCAATCGAATGGCTAGACGTGTGGTTATTCCGAGTGACGTCATCTCTTCTCCGTCGAGTTGGTTGGATCGAATTGTTGGAATCGAACACCGTTGCTTCAGAACCGAAACGTCATGGCCACGAACGGCCCATTCAGCAGCGCGTCGATGGCGAACTCGTTGGCGCCGGAGCCGTCTTCGAAGTCGTAGTCGAGCCAGCGCCAGCCGAGGTTGAGGTCGATCGACTTGCCGAAGTGAAACGACCCGGCGGCGACCGCGTTCCAGACGAGCTTGGACCCGCCCAGGTCGAACCCGCCCACGTCGAACCGGCCGTACACGGAGAACCACTTGAGGAGCCGAAGATCGCCGCGAACGCCGATGTAGGGGTCAACCCACCACTTTTCTTCCGAGACCGTGCTGGAATTCTGCGGGTCGATGTCTATTTCCAGCCCCGTGATGCGTGCGCCGCCGAGCAGGTCGACGCGGAGGGCGCCCGGATCTCTCGGCGTCGCGGGTTGGACGACGGTGTAGAACACGCCCAGTTCGCCGATGAATCCCTTCAGTGTGCCGTCCGTGGTCGTCCCGAGCGCCGGGTTGTCGCGCTCCGCTCCGATGTCGACGTAAACCACCTCGCCGAGGATGCCGAACCGTCCCTTGCTCGCCTCGACGTGAAGGCAGAGGCCGAAGTTGAGGTTTTCGTCGAGGTGGTCGATCGTGTCGCTCGTATCCCCGCTGGCATCAAAGGTAATGCCGCGCGCCGTGAGGTCGCCGCTGACGGACGGAAGCCAGAGGAACGGCGTGATGGCGAAAACCCACGGCTCCGACAGCTTCATCGGTTCCGATGGCTCGGTGGTCGCCAACTCGACGAGCTTCGGCGGGGAACCGAAGTGCGAAGATGGCGATGTTGCTTCCGCCTGCTGCTGGGCAAGCGCAGGCGCAGCCACACACCCTGCCGCAACAATGGCGGCCACGACGTGGAACCATGTCCGCATGTTGTCCTTCTTCCCGCTTCCCGGCAGTGCGGTGGGAGGGCTGGCAACGCATCGGCCCAACGACGGCCGCGCGCGACAATCGTGTGTGCGGCGCACCACGCGCCCCGTCAACCGCGCCCCGTCAACCGCGCCGGTCCGCAGCCGCGCGCGACTACTTCGACGCCGGCTTCGTCTCGCCCGCGTAGCGGCCGCGGTCGTACTGCTCCTTCGAGATCTTCTCGACCTCGGAATTCTGCAGGCTGACCATGTTGCCGCTCGTGCCGTCCTTCAGCGTCGCCGACCCGCTGGAGCGCTCGCGGTAGTCGTCGGTGTAGTACACCTTGCCCGTCGTGGGATCGGTGACCTTGTAGTAGTTGGCGCAGCCGCCGACGAGGAGGAGCGCTCCAAGCGTGAGAATAGCCCGTTTCATGTTGATTCCTCCCGAGCGCTTCCCGCGCCCGAGTTGGTGTGTGTCCCCCACTTTGCACCCGGCGGTATGACCAACGCATCATCCGTCAGCAGGCGCCCACGCCTGCTCGCCGAAATGATAGAAGACGGCCTGTCATAAAGCTCGCACTATTTTGGCTTGCAACAGGTTCAGATGTGATGCAGTGAGGCGTCTCCGTATCCACGCGTGCGCCCCGATCGCGTGCGCAACAGGAAGAGCAAGTCGCCCATCGGCAGCGGGTGAAACCCGCGTGTTACCGGACCGAATTTTCCGCCTCAAACGGTCGCCCCCCTTCCGGCCGATCTAATGGGGAAGTTGAGAGGATTCGACGCATTCTGTGCGAGGTTTTCGCCGTGATCCCAGAGCTGACCCTTCCGTTTCAGACGAGCGCGCCAATGCCGCCCAGCCCGACGACAGTCCGCCCCCTGGCGCTGCGGATCGGGTTCGACATGCACGTCGACATCATCGGCCCCCACCCCACCGCGGTGGTGCTGATGCTCTACGCGCACCCGGCCGTCGAATCACAGCTCGACGCGCCCGAGCGGTTGCTCGTTGAGCCGAACCTCCCCGTTGAGATCTTCACCGATGGTTTCGGCAACCGCTGCGCCCGCCTCGTCGCGCCGCCGGGCGCGTTGCGCGTCGCGCATGATGCGATCTTTCGCGGCACGTACGACCCCGAGCCCCAGCCGAAGATCGACACCCGCCATCACGAAGCCGGCGAGCTGCCGGCCGACGTGCTCCCGTTCCTCCTCGGCAGCCGCTACTGCGAGATCGACCGGCTCAGCGCCATCGCCTGGGACCTCTTCGGCAAGCTCCCGCCCGGCGGGGCGCGCGTGCTCGCCATCAACGACTGGGTCTTCAAGCACGTGAGATTCGGCTACAAGCTGACGCGCCCGAACAAGACCGCGCTGGACACCTACGTCGAGCGCACCGGCGTGTGCCGCGACATGATGCACCTGGCGATCACCTTCTGCCGCGCCATGAACATCCCCGCCCGCTACGCGACCGGCTACCTGGGCGACATCGACGCCGACCCCGACCCCACGCCGATGGACTTCAGCGCGTTCTATGAGGTGTACCTGGACGGCCAGTGGTGGCCCATGGACGCCCGCCACGGCAAAGCCCGCATCGGCCGCGTGTTAATGGCCCGCGGCCGCGACGCGACCGACGTCGCCCTCCTCACCACCTTCGGCCGGCACAAGCTGACGAAGTTCACGGTGGTGACGGAGGAGATCGGCGCCCAACCGATGCCGAAGACGCCGACGGCAACGCCGTTTGCCTTAAGCGCGTGACGCCCTCCGACCGCCGGCGAGAGCCCAGCGGCTCAACTCAACTAACTCGTCGCAGGCCGCAACTTGTCGCGGGCAACTTACCGCTGTCGCGCCCTCCTTCGTCGCGGGCTTTATGACGCAAGTTCCGTTAGCATCGTCAATGATGGGGAGTGACCGGGTCCGACCTTTCGCCGTTCCGAACTGTGCGTCGAGACGCTCGACCTCGAATCAGGACAATGACATCCAGCAAGGTGGGAAACCGTTCCTCCGCTGGGCGGGTAGCAAGCGAAAGCAACTGCCACGTCTTGCGCGATTCTGGTCCTCGGCGCACACGCGGTATATCGAGCCGTTCGCGGGCTCAGCCTGCCTGTTCTTTGAACTCGCGCCTACCACGGCGGTTCTTGGGGATAGCAACCGAGAGCTCATCGAGGTGTATCGTGTCGTCAGAGACGATCCTGAACGGCTGTATCGCCGCCTTTGCCGGATCCAGCGAGACTTGCCGACCTACAAGCGATGGCGCAAGCTAAGACCGAGTTCGCTTGATCGCGACACCCGCGCGCTCCGATTCCTTTATTTGAATCGCAACTGCTTCAATGGCATCTACCGAACGAACGACGAGGGCCGCTTCAACGTGCCAATGGGTCGTCTGCCGGGCGCGTATTTCAGCAAGGAGGACCTGCTCCGTTGTGCAAAGCTACTCAAGCGAGCCAAATTGGTAGCAGGTGATTTTGCGAAGACAATTCAGAACGTGTTGGTGGGCGACTTCGTGTACCTCGATCCTCCCTACGCTGTCACATCGCGGCGACTCTTCCGTGAATACGGCAAGAACACATTTGACACGTCGGACATACCGCGCTTCGCGGACGCTTTGGACACGATCGATCAAGCCCGTGCCGACTTTCTAGTTTCGTACGCGGACTGCACCGAGGCTCGCTCGCTCGCCCGTCGTTGGAATTCGATTCGGTTGCCGATTCGACGTCATGTGGCAGGCTTTGCGGGCGCGAGGAAGACTGCATACGAGTGGCTCATCACCAATCTTCCGCTCAAGCACATCGCGAATGAGCCGAGCTGTGCATTGGGTGACGAACAGGTACGTTCATGAAAGCGAACGAATTCGGCGTTAGAGCCATCGGGGTCAAGAGCTTGCCCACTGACAAGCTCAAAGCAAACCCACATAATCCTCGGAAACTTTTTGATCGAGAAGATCTCCACGTTCTCCGGGAATCAATCAAGCGCGTCGGTATTCTCGTTCCCCTTACTGTCTACAAGGAAGGCAGCTCGGGTGTTTACGTCATCCTAGACGGTCAGCGCAGGTGGATGTGCGCGCAGGACGCTGGCCTCAGAACGATTCCGGTCAACGAAGTCGCCGAGCCAACGCTCGTGCAGAACATCGTAACGATGTTTCAGATACATAAACTTCGCAAAGACTGGGAGTTGATGCCGACAGCGCTGAAACTTGAGCTCCTAATGCGGGAGCTGGGTGAGACCAAAGAGAAACGACTCGCAGAGCTGACGGGCCTGGATGAAGCTGTTGTCACCCGCTGCAAGAAGCTGTTGTCATATCCCAAACGATATCAAGACTTGATGCTCGACGCCGACCCAGATCAACGAGTTAAGGCTGATTTCTTCATCGAGCTTTATGCTGTGCGCAACGATCGCGAGGTTAAGAAGTTCTCGTGGTTCAATCGAGACAAGTTTACCGACGACATGCTCAAGAAGGTTGAGGTTAAGGGCATCAAGGCCGTCACAGACTTTCGAATTGTCAAGCAGCACATCAATAATGCGGTGAAGGTAAGGAAGACCGCGGCGATATCGAAGCGCCTTCAAGAGTTTGCGGCAACGCCCTCGCTGACGCCCGACCACTTGAATATCGAGTCCGCCAAAGTCGCGGCCGAAGCGAAGAAGGTGCTCAAGTCAGTTGATTCACTTTACGCGCAGATCAATAGCATCGACGTTGAGCAGTATTACGGGGAGGAAGCAATGTGGTCTCGACTTGATTCACTAGCAAAGCTAATTCGGGAGAAGCTTCGCGCACTCGGGCGGAGGGATGACCTGTGAGGCGACCCCTTGCAGTCGGCACATCCGTAAATACTCAACGAATAAAACGATGGACCGATCGCTTCGGGGCGTATCGCTCCGTCGTGACAAGGGCAACGATTGAAGACTGGATTGATTTATTCGACGACCATGACAGAGATCTTGCGGCACGAGTGTTGGATGTCGTTGAATTCTATGGCCAAGCACAGATCCACGCCGCTTATCGTCAGGCGCTCGGATCGCTTCGTGACTGGAACGCGACCAAGTCCAAACGTAGTGGGCAATGGCGATTTGCGGCAATGTCGGGGAGCGCTGGTGAAAGTGGGGACAGCATGCTCTACCAATTCCGTGTTGCCAACAATCTGGATGGATCGAGATTTAGCGACTTGTTCATTGCGCGGCGAGATTTCGTTCGCGAAAAACTTGGTCCGCAAGACACGGTTGTTCTTCTCGACGACTTCAGTGGCACCGGCAAACAAGTGTGCGACGCTTGGAGCAATCCTCAAACTGCATTTGGAGAGCTGCTCGCAGGAGTTGGACGAGTCTACCTCGTGCTCGTTGCCGCAACGAGGCAGGCAAAGAAGAGGATAAGCAACGAAACCTCGCTGAGTGTGTTGCCTGCCCATGATCTGGACGACCGGGACAACATTTTTTCCAACGACTGCGCGCATTTTACGGCGAATGATCGGAAACGACTGCTGCATTACTGCACGCGGGCATCGGAGGCCACTCCGCTAGGCTTTGGCGAATGCGGGCTCGTCGTTGTCTTCCAACATCGAACGCCCAACAACACGATCCCAATTCTCCACGCCGTGCATGCAGATTGGTCGGGATTATTTCCGCGTCATGATTGACCTCCTCGCTTGACGCGGGGAGCAATCAAGGGAACATCACTTGGGCAGGTTCGCTTCTGACCCCTCTCCCTCCTTCACAACCTGAGAAACACCCGTCGCCGGTGCAGGTACCAGACGAGCGCCAGCGCCAACCCGAGCACCACCCCGCTCCGCACCAACTCCGCGTGCCGCCCCAGCGCCACCGCCACGTCGCCACCCACAAAACGGTCGGCGAGATTGCGGAAGTTCACGATGTTCGTGACGAGGTAGATCGTGATCGCGTTCATGCCGATCCACACGAACGGCTTCGCCCAACCCCGCCAGCCCGGCACGTCGGTGAACAGGTGGAAGATCGCCAGCAGGATTGCGCTGATGCCGCAGGCGACCAGGACGTATGTTGACGTCCACAGCAGCTTGATGACCGGGAACTGTATCGCCCAGAGCGCTCCGGCGGCCAGCGACAGGACGCCCGCAACGAGGAGGATCGCGACCTTCCGCAGCTCGCTCCGCCGCCCGTCCTTCAGCAGCAGCCCGGCGAAGATGCCGAGCAGGCAGTTCGCGACGGCCGGCATCGTGCTCAGGAGCGTGCCTTCGAACTTGCGCCCCGGCAGCCAGCGCTGGTCGATGTAGTGCGCGAGGTTCCTGCCCTGCTCGTACGACGCCGGCCCGACGCCGGGCACCGGCACGAACGTCAGCAGCGCCCAATACCCGATCAGCAGCGCACCCGCGACGATCGCCAGCGTCCGCGGTTTCAGAAAACAGAACAGCAGTCCCGCGAAGAAGTACGCCACCGCGATCCGCTGGAGCACGCCGGCCAGGTAGACATTCTCGAACCCGTTGGCGACGCCGCCCATGTAGAGGACGCCGAGCAGGAACAGCACCACCGAGCGGATCGCCACGCGCCGGACGGCCGCCGCGGTTCCCTGGCGCTCGATGAGGCGGGGCAGCGAGAGCGGGATGGCGACGCCGACGATCCACACGAACAGCGGGAAGACAAGATCGTAAAAGCGGAACCCCGCCCAGTCGCAATGCTCCATTTGCGCAGCCAGCTCGCGCGTGAGCGGTGAGTCGTGCACCTTCTGAAGGGATCGCACGAGGTGATCGCCCCCGATGATCCAGAACATGTCGAAGCCGCGCAGCGCGTCGACGGAGACGAACCGGCCGGGCTCGGCGCCCCCGGGTTCCTCGGCGGAATGCTTCATTTCCATCGCATCGTACCCGCTCGCGCGCGCTTCGGTCGCACGCGCTTCTCCGGCGGGTTATCATCCGCAAACCGACATGGTTTCCGTCGTCGTCCCCATCTTCAACGAGCAGGAGAACCTCCCGGAGCTTCGCCGGCGTCTCTCTGAAGCGCTGGAGAAGACCGGCGAGGAATGGGAAGTCGTCCTCGTCAACGACGGCAGCCGCGACGATTCGCGGGAGATGATCCGGCGCTACCACCAGGAAGACGCGCGGTTCAAGCTCGTCGACCTGTCGCGCAACTTCGGCCATCAGCCCGCGGTGACGGCGGGCATCCACCACGCCAGCGGCGACTGCGTCATCCTCATCGACGGCGATCTTCAGGACCCGCCGGAGGTGATTCCCGAGATGGTGCGGAAGTGGCAGGCGGGGAACAAGGTCGTGCTCGCCGAGCGCCGCAGCCGCGCCGACGGCGGGGTGCGCAGCATCGGGTTCAGGGCGTTCTATCCGATCCTGCGCGCGATGACTGATCTGCCCAGTGCGCCGGATGCAGGCATCTTCGGGTTGATGGATCGCGTCGTCGTCGATGAATTCAACCGGCTGCCGGAGCGCAACCGGTTCATCCCGGGATTGCGCAGCTGGCTCGGCTTCCAGACCGACAGCGTGCTCTACGATCGCCAGGACCGCGCCGCCGGCAAGCCCAAGCAAACGCTCCGCCGGCTGATCCACTACGCGATGGACGGCATCTTCAGCTTCAGCTACCGCCCGCTGCGCTGGGTGACGTGGATGGGCTTGTTCGTCTCGACGATCAGCTTCGGGCTGGCGCTGTTCTACATCATCACCTTCTTCGCCCGGCACAAGGAGATCACCGGTTTCACGACGACGATCGTCTGCGTCCTGTTCCTGGGCGGCGTGCAGATGATCGCCGTGGGGATCGTGGGCGAATACATCGGCCGGATTTACGAGGAGATCAAGCAGCGGCCGTTGTACGTGGTGCAGGAGAGGGTGGGGATCGGGGAGCAGGTCGGGATGCGAAGGAGGCGTGAGTCGGCGGCGGAAGCTATGGGAAGTGCTTCTTAAGAAAGCGCATTGCCGTGCATGACTCGCGCCAACTCGACGCCCCCTTCGATCTGGCGATAAAGCAACAGATACTTGCCAACCGGATAGCTGCGGAGCCCGGCTTCAAGCTCGTCGCGAATGGCGCCCAACCCGGGAAACTCCGCGAGCAACTCCAGGGCTTCGTCGAACTGCTTGAGCAATCGACGAGCCGATTCGGGGCTGTCGCGAGAGATGAAAAGCGCGATGTCGAGTTGATCTTGAATGCTTTCTGCACTCTTCACAACCTGCGCCATCAACCCACCTTCTGGTTCAGCGCAGTCCGCTCCCGCTGAAGTTGCTCATGTACGCGACGCATAATGTCTTCCGCGTCACTCTCGACCACTTCGCCGCGATCAAGTTGATCGATCCCGACCTTAATCGCGGCACGAAGCGTCTCCTTCGTCCACGGAACGCCCCCGGGGATGTCTGGTGTGGATGCGTGAGCGAGCCTCCACATCGAAATGGCCGCTTCGATCACGGCGCTCTCGTCGGGATACGTCGCTTCTTGCACTTGCTCTCTCACGAAGCGCTCGGCTTCTGGACTAAGATTGATCTTCCTGGGAACCTCCGGCTTCATTATACCTGAGGATCGCTCCCCTCGGGGTCCGTCGGCGTGCCGTCCGTCGCTTCCGGAGCCGGCGGCGGCGGGTCGGGAACGTCCGACGGCGCCGATGGTTCCAACGGTTCCGCCTCCTCCTCCGCGTCCACCTTCGCCATCGCCACCAGCTTATCGCCCTCGTCGAGGCGCATCAGCTTCACCCCCGACGCGTTGCGGCCCGTCTCGCGGATCTCGCTCACGCGGGTGCGGATCAGGATGCCCTTCTCCGTCATCAGCATGATCTCGTCGGTGGCGCCGACGAGTTTCATGGAGACGACGTCGCCGTTGCGCTCGTTGGCGTCGATGTTGATGACGCCGCGCGTGCCGCGGCCCTTGACCGGATAGTCTTCCAGCGGCGTGCGCTTGCCGAAGCCGTTGACGCAGGCGGTCAGCACGCAGCAGCCCGTCATATCGGCGGGGACGATGATCATGTCGATGACCTGATCGCCCTCGCGCTTGAAGCGGGCGCCGGTCACGCCGCCCGCCGGGCGACCCATCGCGCGGACCTCGGACTCCTCGAAGCGCACCGCCAACCCGCTCTTCGTACCGAGGATGACGTGGTCCTTGCCGCTGGTGATCTCGACGCCGATGAGCGAATCGCCCTCATCGAGCCCGATCGCGATCAATCCGTTCGTGCGGATGTTCGCGTAGGCGCTCAGGGCGGTCTTCTTCACCGTGCCGCTCTTCGTCGCGAACATGAGGAAGTGCTCTTCCTTGCCGAAATCCTTGATGGCGAGCACGTTGGCGATCTTCTCGTCCTTCTGGAACGACAGCAGGTTCGCGATCGACCGGCCCTGGCTCGTGCGCGAGCCTTCCGGCACGTCGTAGACGCGCCGCTCGTAGACGCGGCCCTGGTTGGTGAAGAAGAGCAGGTAGTCGTGCGTGTTGGCGACGAAGAGGTGCTCGACGAAGTCGCCCTCTTTCGCCTCGGTGCCCTTGATCCCGCGCCCGCCGCGCCCCTGCGCGCTGTACGTGCCGACAGGCAGCCGCTTGATGTAGCCGGCGTGGCTGACGGTCACGACGACGTCTTCCTGCGCGATCAACGCTTCCATGTTGAACGCCCCGACGTCGCCGGTGATCTCCGTGCGGCGGTCGTCGCCGTACTTCTCCTTCATCTCCAGCGTGTCCTCGCGGATGATGTCCATCACGAGGTTCTCGTCGCGCAGGATCGCTTCGTAGCCTTCGATCTCCTCCGCGACTTCGCGGTACTCGTTCACGAGCTTCTCGATCTCGAGCCCCACGAGCTGGATGAGCTGCAATCGCCCGATCGCCTCGGCCTGCACCTGCGTGAGCAGGACGGGCTTGGTCGCGGCGCGTTCCATCAATCGCTGCGGGATCTGCGGGGCGTTCGGGTGGTCCGTCGCGATGCGGAACGCGCGGACGCGCAGCTTCTCGATCGCCTCCTCGCGCGTCTTGCTGCTGCGGATCAGCTTGATCACTTCGTCGATGTCGCACACCGCGAAGATCAAGCCTTCCAAAATGTGCGCCCGCTGCTGGGCTTTCTTGAGCAGGAACCGCGTCCGCCGGGTGATGACGACCTTGCGGTGCGCGATGAAGTGCTCGATGAGCTCCTTCAGCCCCATCGTGCGCGGCTGGCGGTTCACCAGGGCGATGTTGATCATCGACACCGTGATCTGGCAGGGCGTGTACTCGTAGAGCTGGTTGATGACCAGCTGCGGGTCGGCGTCGCGCTTCAGGTCGACGACGATGCGGACTTTGTGCTGGCGGCCGGACTCGTCGTTGATCGCGCTGATGTCCTTGATCAGGTCCCGCTTCACGGCCTCGGCGACGGACTCGACGATTGTTTTGCGGATGACCCCGTACGGGATCTCGTCGACGATCACGCTCTGCCGCCCGTTGCGACCTTCTTCGACGCTGATCTTCGCGCGGAGCATGATCCTCCCGCGGCCGGAGCGGTAGCCCTCGACGATGCCGTCCTTGCCGCAGATCGTGCCGCCGGTCGGGAAATCCGGGCCGGGGACGATCTGGAGCAGCTCGGCCAGCTCGCATTCGGGCTTGTCGATCACGTACGCGATCGCGTCGCAGATCTCGCGCAGGTTGTGCGGCAGCAGGTTGCACGCCATGCCCACGGCGATGCCGGTCGAGCCGTTCACCATCAGGTTGGGGAACTTGCCGGGGAGGACCGTCGGCTCCTGAAGCCGGTCGTCATAGTTCGGCTGGAAGTCGACCGTGTCGTACTCGAGGTCCGCGAGCAGTTCGCTCTCGACCAGGCTCGGCCGGGCTTCGGTGTAACGCATGGCCGCGGGCGGGTCGCCGTCGGTCGAGCCGAAGTTGCCCTGGCCGTGGATGAGCGGGTAGCGGAGCGACCAGTCCTGCGCCAGGCGCACGAGGGTCGGGTAGACGATCGATTCGCCGTGCGGGTGGTAGTCGCCCGACGTGTTGCCGGCGATCTTCGCGCACTTGAGGTGCTTGGAGCGCGGGCCGAGGTTCAGGTCGCGCATGGCGACGAGGATGCGCCGCTGCGACGGCTTGAGCCCGTCACGGACGTCGGGCAGCGCCCGGTCCATGATCGTGCTCATGGCATAGGTCAGGTAGCTGTCTTGCAGCTCCTGTTCGATCTGCAAATCCTCGATCCGATCGATCGGGGGAGGAGTGGGTTCGCTCATTTGGATTCTTGCTCAATGCGACAACGAAACGTGCCCGGAAAACAGACGATCACTCACGCCTTAAAGGTGGGCGGCGAAACGGGAAATTATAGGGGAATGATCGCCGAAAATCGAAGCGCGGCGGCAGGGATTTGCGTGGTCGAACGGGTCACTTCAGCTTGACAGGCTGCGACAATCCGATGGTTCCTTCGATCACCAGGAAGGCGACGACGCAAAGCACGATCAAGGCGAAGAGCACGATCGCGCCGGCGTCCAGTTTCGGCAACCGGAACCTCGTCCGTCCGTCCCGCCCATACTCCAGCGTCGGTACTGCGGAATCGGGCGCCGGGTCGCGGTACAAGAAATCGTGCGCAATCTTGAACGCCTGTCGCCGGGCGCGGAGGGCAATAAACGTTTCTCGCGGGACGTCCTGTTTCTGCACGAGAACCTCTCGCCTGGATTATACCCTTCCGATCTCGTGTAGCGCCGCCGCTTGCGGCGGGTTCGCTTTCCGATCGAACGAAA
>JBAUGM010000185.1:0-7945 GCA_049679725.1 Tepidisphaeraceae bacterium | reverse complement strand
GACCAGTTCCTCGGCGGGGCGATGCATGTGGATGAGGAGCTCGCCCGCGCCGCGATCGAGACGCTCGCCGCCGCGCTGGGCAAGGACGTGACGGAGACGGCCTTGGGCATCGTGCGCGTCGCCGAGGCGAACATGGCCGCCGCCATCCGCGCCGCCACGAGCCGCCGCGGGCATGATCCGCGGAACTTCGCGCTGGTCAGCTTCGGCGGGGCGGGCGGGCTGCACGCGTGCGCGCTGGCTGAGGCGCTGGAGATCCCGAGCGTAATCGTGCCGCCATACTGCGGCGTCCTCAGCGCGCTGGGGATGGTGACGGCCGCGCCGGTTGTCGACGCGGCGCGGACGGTCGTACACCTCGGCACGGGCCTCGATGATGCCGAGATCGAATCGGTTTACGCGCAGCTCTCGCAGCAGGCATCGGAGTCATTGCCGGACGCGCGGACGAAGACCGTCGAGTATTACGCCGATGTGCGCTTTCGCGGGCAGTCGCACGAGGTGAAGGTGCAGGTGGTGCGCGCGAGCATCGCGGAGATCTCGCGACGGTTTCACGATGCCTACCGCGGCCTGTACGGCCGCCCGCCGCGCGGGCGGGCGGTGGAGGTCGTGACACTACGCGTTCGCCGGGTGGGGCACGAGCCGGCAGTGTCTCTCGCGCCGATCGCGCCGGCGACGGGGCGATACAGTGGGATTCGCGTAGCGCAGGTGATCGACGAAGAGGGACGAACGGTACAGGCATCCGTTCTTCGCCGTGATGAACTGGTCGCGCTCGGCAGGCAGCCGGGTCCGGCGCTGCTGATCGATCCGGAGGCGACGACGTTCGTCCCGGCGCGGTGGGTGGCGGAGTCGTCACCGAACGGGATCGTGACGCTGAAGCGGTTGGCTGCAGCGTTGTCATCCTGAGGTACTCCGAAGGATCTAGCCCGAGGATGACGGGCCCGTACGTTCGTGGCAAGATCCTTCGGAGTACCTCAGGATGACAGGGGTCGCGGTTCGCGCTTCGACCGAGGATTTGCACATGCCCGACGTCGACCCCATCCAACTCGAACTGATGCGCAACCTCTTCGAAGCCGCCGCCGAGGAGATGGGCATCACCCTCCAGCGCGTCGCGTTCTCCGCGAACATCAAGGAGCGGCGGGATTTCTCGTGCGCGGTGTTCAACGTCGGCGGCGAGTTGATGGCGCAGGCGGCGCACATCCCGGTTCACCTGGGGTCGATGCCTGCATCCGTTGCCGCGGTGCTCGGGCGGCTCGGGCCGCTAAAGGAGGGCGACGTCGCGATCGTCAACGACCCGTTCGCGGGTGGGACGCACCTGCCGGACATCACGATCGTGTCGCCGGTGATCTTCGAGGGGGCGCCGATCGGGTACGTCGCCAACCGCGCGCATCACGCGGACGTCGGCGGAATCAGCCCCGGCTCGATGACGCTCAGCCGGCACATCGACGAGGAAGGCGTGCGCATCGAGCCGTCCCTCCTCCATCGCGGGGGTGAGACGGACGATGTGCTGCTTCAGCGGCTGCTGGGCGCCGTGCGGACGCCGGACGAGCGGCTGGGCGATCTCGACGCACAGCTCGCCGCCAACCGCGTTGGGGCGGAGGCGCTGTTGCGCATGGTTCGCGACAATGGCGTCGACACCGTCGCGCGATACGGCCGGGCCCTGCTCGACTACTCGCAGGCGTTCATGGCCCGCGCGATCGCGGCCATCACCAACGGTTCGGCCCGCTTCGAAGACGTCCTCGACGACGATGGCGCGGGCTTCGGCCCGGTGCGCATCCGCGCATCCCTCCGCATCGAGGGAGATCGCGCGATCGTCGACCTGCGCGATTCGGATGCCCAGGTGGGCGGATGCGTGAACTGCCCCGACGCCGTCACGCGATCGGCGGTCTACTACTGCTTCGCCTGTCTTCTCGACGAGCAAGTGCCGCTCAACGGCGGGTGTTTCCGCAACATCGAGGTGCGGACGAAGCCCGGCAGCGTCGTTCACGCGCTCTACCCGGCGGCCGTCGTCGCGGGGAACACGGAGACGAGCCAGCGCGTCGTCGATGTCGTCTTCGGCGCGCTGTCGCAGCTCTTGCCCGACCGCATCCCGGCGGCGAGTTGCGGGACGATGAGCAGCGTGGCGTTGGGCGGCGTGCTGGGCGAGTTGCAACTCGGCTGGACCTACTACGAGACGATCGGCGGCGGCAGCGGCGCCAGCCCGCAGTCCGACGGCGCGTCGGCGGTGCAGTGTCACATGACCAACACGCTCAGCACGCCCGCCGAGGCGCTGGAGATGCAGTATCCGCTGCGCATCAGACGTTTCGAGCGCGCGGCCGGAGCCGGTGGCGCGGGCCGGCACCGCGGCGGCGACGGGACCGTCCGCGAGATCGAAGCGCTCTCGCCGTGTGAGGGCACGATCCTCAGCGACCGCCGCCTCAGTCGCCCGTACGGGCTGGGCGGCGGCGACGCCGCGTCGGCAGGCGCGAATGCGATCATCTCGACCAACGGCAGGGAATCGAAGCTCGGCGGCAAGTGCAACGTCTCGCTCGAGGCCGGCGACGTGCTCCGCATCATCACCCCCGGCGGCGGCGGGTGGGGCGCGTGATCGCGCCACCTGCGCGATCAGAACAACGCAAAGATCGCCGAGAGCGCAGAGATCGCAGAGAAGAGAGAAAACAAGCGATTGGTTCTGATTTCCTCTTTGCGTTCCTGGCGATCTTTGCGTTCTTTGCTGAATTGAATGTGCTCGCGCGGGATGACAAATAAAACGGTTGTTTCCCACGCGCGCTGATGCGATGATGCCGGTGCCACAACCGATGTCAGGGACAGAAGACATTTCGTGGCAGGAGCTCCGCCGCATTGTCCAGGAGTGGAAGGGCACGGCGGCGGAGCTGGACGAGGTCACGCCTCTTCCCGGGGGACACGTCAACACGACGCTGTGCCTCACGACGCGCGACGGGCACAAATCCGTCCTGAAGATCTCCCCGCACCGCGTCGATCGCTCCTACGAGCGCGAAGCGCACCAGCTCAAGCTGCTCCAGGAATGCGGCGTCCCGACGCCCGCGGTTTACGTCGCCAAGACCGGCACGCTCGATCACCCGTTCAGCTACATCCTGATCGAGTTCATGAACGGCGTGGACCTGGCGGAGGCGAAGCGAACGTGCTCGACGGAGGCGTTCAATCGGTTGCAAGAGCAGTTGGCGGAGATCGTCTCGACGATGCACGACCGCACGCGCGCATCGTACTGTAAGGCGGTCGACGGCCAGACGCAGGAGTTCGCGAGTTGGCCGGCGTTCTACCGCGACGTGTACGACGCGATCTGGCACGAGGCGGAGAAGTCGCCGCACCTCCCGGCTAAGTGTCGCAAGCAGATCGGCCGGGTACACGAGCGGCTGGAGCGGCTGATCGCGCACGGCGACGTCCCGCGCCTCGTGCACTGGGACCTGTGGTCATCCAACCTGCTTGTGAACCGCAACGGCGACGGCAACTGGCACGTCAGCGCGCTGCTCGACCCCAACTGCAAGTACGCGCACGCCGAGGCCGAGATCGCGTACATGGAGCTGTTCCACACGGTCACGCCGGCGTTCATGCGGGCGTACCAGCGGCGGCACAAGCTGGGCGGCGACTACTACCAGTTCCGCCGGCCCGTGTACCAGCTCTACCCGTTGATCAACCACCTGCGGCTGTTCGGGCACGACTACGTCAAGCCGCTGACGGCGGCGGTCGAGCGGACGACGGCTATTGTCTGACCGCCACCTGGGCGGCGGGGTGCGGCGTGGGCGCCTTCGCCTCGCGGATCGTCTTCTCGCACGCGAGGCCGCTGGTCAGCACGAGGATGAGGAGGGAAAATCGCATAACCCCTCGACCATAGCCGTCCGCGAGGTCGATCACAAGGCAGCGCAGACCTTTCGCCAAAACCCCAGGGCAATCGCATGTCCGCTCTGCTGTAGGGGCGAACCTTGTGTTCGCCCTTTGCAGCGCATCCGAAATGCGGGCGAACACAAGTTTCGCCCCTACTGGAGTGTCCACATGCGATCGCCCTGGCCAAAACCCCGATCAATGCCACAAAGGCCGCGCGGTTGACCTAAAGTATTGGATGGGACGCCGCCGGCCGCTTGAAAACCGCGCGCCGCGGCGTATTCTTTCGCACCGCCGCGGTTGAAGCGGCGTAAAAGCCTGGATGCGCCGACTTAGCTCAGTTGGTAGAGCGATGCTTTCGTAAAGCATAGGTCCCGAGTTCAAGTCTCGGAGTCGGCTTCGAAAACCCCGGAATGCTCCGGGGTTTTTTGATGCGCCAAGGGGTCGGCGAAGGACGTATCATGCCGGCACTCAACGGAAGGTTCAGCCCGCTTGGAAGGCCCGGCGTTTCATTCCTCGGCTGAACGAAAGGGCGTGACGCTCAAACGTGCGCGTCGAGGCAGACCTGGGCTGTCCTGCTGACGTATTCCGAAGGATCCGGCGAGCGAACGCGATGAAGCTCAGCACGCGAGTCCTGCTGCTCGTCCTCGGCGTGGCGCTGACCACCAGCGCGCTGGTCATCTGGGTCATCAACGTCAACCTCACCCGCCACGAAACCGCTCGCGCGAACGCGGCCATCTCGTCAGCGATTCAGCGTTACCTCTCCCGCGTTTCCGACCGACACGAGCAGATCAAGCAACTGCTTCAGACGACGCTGGAGGATCAGCAGACGCGCTCGTATTTCCAAGGTGCCGACGAGGGCGACGAAAAGTCAATCAGGCGGCTGCGCGATGAAGTGTTTGAAGGGGACGTGAAGCGACAGATGGCGGACGACCTTCATCTGCGCGCGGCATTCCACGTTCTGGTCGATCTGACGGCGCGCCCGCTGTTCATCAAAGCGCCGAACGAACCGGAATTGGAGAAGTATTTGGCAGGCGGCGCGGTGAAGTGGTCGTTCGATGCGGACAGCGCGGAGTTGGTGCGGCGACACGTCGTGACGCCGCAGGGGTTGTTCCTGCTCCTCGGCGTGCCGCTGAAAGCGCAGTTGAGCGAGTTGCCGACGCACGCGTACTTCGTGGGGCTTCGCGTCGACGACGCGTGGTTGCGCAACGAGTTGTTCATCGAAGGGCAGGGGCGGGGGCCGATCCCGCTCGTTGCGTGTTTCATGGTGGGCGATCGCATCGTCGCTTCCGGAAGTAGTGGCGACGACGCCATCATGCCTGAGGGCTTCGATCGTGCTGTGACGAAGATCCAAGTCGCACCGACGTCTGCTGCCAGCGCGGAACTGTCGCTACCCGACCCGGTAGAATTCGACGTCGCGGGCGAAGCGTTCCTCGGCCAGGCGTTCACGCTCGGCGGCACCAGCAACCCGCCGGGTCGGCTGCTCATCGCGAGTTCGCTCGACGTCGCGCTTGAGTCGCTGCGCTACCTTCGGAAGCAGATCGTGTTCATCACGCTCGCCGCAGCCTTGCTGGCGGTCCTTGGAGCGCGGGCGGTGTCGCGCATGCTCAGCAAACCCGTCGAGCAGATGGTCGCCGCGACGCAGCGGATTTCCACGGGGCATTTTGATGAGCCGGTCAACGTGCAGCGCAACGACGAGCTCGGAACGCTCGCCGGCGCGCTGAACGAGATGACGCAGGGGCTCAAGGAACGCCAGCGGCTGCGCGAGGAGAAGGTGAAGCGCGATCACGACCTGGACGTCGCGCGGCGGATCCAGATGGGAGTCCTGCCGCAGGCGCTGCCGGACGTGAAGGGGTATGACTTCTCGTCCTACGCGCATCCCGCCGAGCAGACGGGCGGGGACATCTTCGACGTCGTTGCGCTGGACGAAGACGTCACACCCGCCGGCCCCGCGGTGGCGATCCTGCTCGCGGATGCGACCGGCCACGGCATCGGCCCCGCCATCTCCGTCACGCAAGTGCGGGCGATGCTGCGGATGGGCGTGCGGCTGGGCGGGTCGCTGCGCAACGTGCTCGACCAGATGAACCGCCAACTCTGCGCGGACCTCGGCGCCGGGCGATTCGTCACCGCCTTCCTCGGCCGGCTCGATCCCGCCGCCCACCGCATCGACTACGACGCCGCCGGGCAGGCGCCGCTGCTGCACTATCACGCGAAGGAGAAGCGCGCGGAGTGGCGGAATGCGTCAATGATCCCGCTGGGCGTGGCCGACGACCCGATGGAGGACCGCATCGAGACGATGGAACTCGAGGAGGGCGACGTCGTCGCGCTTCTCACTGACGGCTTTTACGAGTACATCGGGCCGGGTGACGAGCAGTTCCAGAGCGAGCGCGTGAGCGAGCTTGTCGTCCAGCACCATTGTCGGCCGGCGAAGGAGATCCTCGACGCGATCCTGTCGGCCGTGAGGGATTTCGCCAAGGGCTGCCCGCAGCTCGACGACATGACGGCGATCGTCATCAAGCGGTCCGTCGCTCCCACGTCATCCTGAGGTACTCCGAAGGATCTGGCCACAAACGTGAAGGCCTCACCAATTGCGGCAAGATCCTTCGGAGTACCTCAGGATGACAGCATCCAGAATGACCATGAAGCTCAGCATCTTCATCGTTCTTTTCGCATCGGCTTCGGCGTGCGCGCAGTACGGCCCGTCCCCCTACACTCCCGTGCGCTGGGACGAGAACTACTTTTACCTCAGCGACCCCGCCGCCCGGACCGACTGGCTCGACCCGATCAAATACATCCCGCTCAACGACGACGGCGACGTCTACCTCTCCCTCGGCGGGCAGGCGCGATACCGCTACGAGCTGTGGGACAACTTCAACTTCGGCGCCGGCCCGCAGGATGGGAACGGCTTTGGCCTCTGGCGGTTTATGGCGCACGCCGACCTGCACGTCGGCGAGCACTTTCGGTTCTTCGTGCAGGGCAAGAGCGCGCTGGAGGACGGCCGGCATGGCGGGCCGCGCCCGCCCGATGAGGACAAACTCGCGCTCCAGCAGGCGTTCGGCGATTTCATCATCCCGTTCGACGACAACCGCTTCACGCTCCGCGTCGGCCGGCAGGATCTCATCTACGGCGCGCAGCGGCTCATCTCCCCGCTGGACTGGACGAACGCCCGGCGGACGTTCCAGGGGTTGAAGGGCTCACTCGAAATGCCCGATCGCACGCTCGACCTGTTCCTCGTGCAACCCGTCGTGATCGATGCGGACGGGTGGGATGAGGGCGACGCGGACACGAGCTTCGCCGGCGCGTACTACGTGCAGTCGCTGCCGCGCTTCATCGGCCGCAAGGCGAACTCGCGATGGGAGGCGTACGCGCTGGCGCTGGAGCGCGAGCCGGGCGGAGATGCGCTCGACTCCGATCGCTACACCCTGGGCACGCGATTCAAGACCGCGCCCAAGCCGTGGGACGTCGACGTAGAAACGGCCTGGCAGTTCGGCGAGGCGGGGGACGAGTCGATCGACGCGTGGATGTTCGCCATCGAGGGCGGGTACACGTTTGCCGACGCGCCGTTGTCGCCGCGCGTCTTTCTCGGCTTCGACATCGCCTCGGGCGGGGACGACGGCGAGCGCTTCGACCAGCTCTTCCCGCTCGGCCACGCCTACTTCGGCTACATCGACGTCGTCGGCCGGCAGAACATCATCGACCTGCACGGGGGCGCGACGTTCACGCTGCGGAAGGACCTCACGCTGCGGGCGGCGCAGCACTTCTTCTGGCGGCAGGACACGAATGATGCGCTGTACAACGCCGCCGGCGCCGTGCAGCGCGCGGACAACGGATCGGATGCGAGCTACGTCGGGACGGAGCTGGATTTGCTCCTGAACTGGCAAATCGACCGCCACTGGTCCGCGTACAGCGGCGTCAGCCATTTCTGGCCGGGCGATTTCATTGACCAGACGGGGCCGGACGAGCCGATCACGTTCTTCTACGCGGCGGTGCTGTTTGCTTTTTGACGACCTTCTCGCGCGATTTAGCCGCCAAGAACGCCAAGAACGCCAAGAACGCGAAGAAACCAAACTCGAAGATTCCGTCTTTCCCTCTTGGCGTCCTTGGCGTTCTTGGC
>JBAUGM010000184.1:0-4524 GCA_049679725.1 Tepidisphaeraceae bacterium | reverse complement strand
GTCCCGCACTGCCACGGCCCGCGCGCCGACGACGGCGCCGGCGCCGACCGTCACGCCCGGCCCGATGAACGCTTCGGCCGCGATCCAGCAGTCGTCACGGACGGTGATCCGCTTGCCCGTCAGCGCGTACCGCGGGTCACGGTGGTCATGCGTCGCGCTGCACAGGAACGACCCTTGGCTGATAACGACGCGGTCGCCGATCACGATGCCGAAGGGATTGTAGAGGTTCACGTTCATGTCCACGTATACGGGCCCGCCGATTTCGAGAAGCCACGGCGCCCAGATGCGCGTCGACGGGTGGAAGCGCGCGAAGCCGATCTTCGCGCCGAACCGTTTGAGCAGCCACGTCCGCCACGCCCCCATGAACCACGGCGTGGGTCGGAAGAGCAGCGCGTAGGCGATTTGCCAGAGGACGCGGCCCGCGCGGTTCGCGCGGCCGTGCGGGTTGCGGAAGCCGGCGGGGTTAGTCTGCACGCGCCACCCCCTTCCGCGCGACGAGGAACGTGCTCGTCGGCAGTTGCGCATAATCGAGCCCGCCGTCGCGATCGCGGAGCGGCTCCAGCGAAGCCGCCAGCCCGTTCAGCGCCGATTCCTTCCGCCAGGGCCAGCGAAACGTGTACAGCGTGCTTCGCCCGAGCAGCCGGCCGAACGTCATCGCCTGGGCGCGGGTCATCGCGTAGCGGCGCGTATACGTTTGGTGCCAATTGGGATAGTTCGGCAGGTATCGCTCTGTCTGCAGCCCGTTCTCATCCATCAGGCGAGAGAACGTCTCTCGCGTGTAGTGTCGGAAGTGGCCCATCAGCTGAAGGTATTCAGGCCAGTAGTATGTGTAAGGGACGGCGGCGAGGAGCATGCCCCCAGGCTTGAGAACGCGGGCGATCTCGCGCACCGCGCGCGCGTCCTCCTCGATGTGCTCGAGCACTTCCAGGCACAGGCAGACGTCCATCGACGCCGTTTCGTACGGCATCTCGTAGATGCTGCCCTGCGCAATCGCCGCCTTGCCGCGCAGCCGGCGCGAAGCGACCTTGACGTTGAACGCGGCGTAGTCCATGCCGATCAGGTCGTAGCCGCCCGGCATTTCCGCGAGGACGTCGCCCAGCCCGCAGCCCACGTCGAGGACGCGCCGTGGCGGCGGGGCGTGCTCTGCGAGGAACCGGTTGATCGTCTCCCGGCGAACGACCATCCGCCTGTCGCGGTCATAGGCCTCAATATCCTTGTCGTCGAAAAACTGCTCGTAGAACTTGTCGTAGTCATCTCCGGCCGGCACCGTCAGATTTCGTCGGCGGAGCTTTGCGAGCTTCAATAGCCA
The DNA here is from genome assembly GCA_049679725.1 of Tepidisphaeraceae bacterium. Lineage (GTDB taxonomy): Bacteria > Planctomycetota > Phycisphaerae > Tepidisphaerales > Tepidisphaeraceae > DASYWJ01. The sequence continues at coordinate 3,215 of JBAUGM010000184.1, read as the reverse complement.
CAGCGCGACGTGATCGTTGAATGCTGCGCGGCGACGACCTCGCGGCGAATCCTCACCGCCGCCGTCAGGTCTGGGCACGTTGTCCCCGGACAGGTCGCTCATGTTCAGTGTTCATCCGTAAACGCGATCACCGACCTCGAATAACATGTCGTAAAACGGCCGCAAGCGATCGACGCGCAGCTGCTCAACGTATCTCGCGCCACCCTGCGTGATCGCGCCGGCCAGCATGATTCCGTGCGAGGGATCGGAGTCTCGCGAGAGCATCTTATCGGCCACTTTCTGGAACGTTGCCCGCCGGCTGGCGCGAGCCTCCCGCTTGTACAGCCACGGGTTATCGTCCGCCATATACGGGACGAACGTGTCCGGGAAGAACCCAAGGGCAACGGAATAGTTCTGAAACTCGTAAACCACGCGCGCCCTCCGCGGACCAAACCCCTGGCGGAGGAGAAAGTTGACGGAGTAATCAGCGGTCACGTGGCCCTCGATGAGTTCTGTCTGACCGAGCGAGTTGAGTTCGTGACGAACGTGGTCGACGCGCCAAGCATCGCCGAACATGCACGCGAGATCGACGAAGTGCAACGCGTAGTCCATGAGCAGGGTGCGGGCAGCACGTTCCTTGCGAAGCCACGCGGCGCCGTCGAAACTCACTGGCGGACTGCGGAAGTGCACGCTCGCGTGCCGCAGACGGCCGGGGTTGTATTGCCGCAGGTGCCGGATCATGCGGATAACGTTGAGCTTCATTCGATAGTTATGGCAGACGAACACCGGTTGACGTCGCGCGGCGGCGAACGTCGTCCAGCGGGCAAGCTCCTCCCGCGTGTAGCAGAGAGGCTTCTCGATCAGCACCGCGCCATCTGCCGCGTCGAGCGAATCGATCGCACGGATATGGGCAGGGCCGGGCGTGGCGACCACGAATAGGTCTGATGGCTCGATACGGGACTCGCCGATCGCGCGAACGGGCACTTCGCCGACCGTCGATGCCTTCAAATCGTACGCGCGAACCTCTGCCGGGGATCCGTACTTCTTCAGCGCGGGAAGGTGCCGCTGCTTGACGATCCGGCCGAAGCCGAGAAACGTAACGCTGCGCCCACCGATCTGCGGTGGCAACGGCGGTTCTGCCGGCATCGCAAAATTCGCACCCTGTCCGTCGAGCGACTCGACCAGTGCGTCCTCCCACGCGGTCGTCAGATCGAGCCCGAGTCGCTGCTGGGTCTTGCTCGGATCAAATCGCTGTTCAGGCAAACGGGCCACGAGTTTGTTGAACGGCTGAAGCTTTCCCTGCCCCAGCACGCGAGCCGCCACCTCCGCGCCGACCGCCGCTGCGTACCAGATCGGCACCGGCAACGTCGTGACGCCTTCTCCGGCGCCGAGCCGCCGGCAACAGGTCTCGATGAATTGCTTTCGCGTCGGCGAATTCGGTGACACGAGGAGCGCGACCTCGACGTCGTCCGAAGTGGGCGGAGTGCTCGCCAGTTTCGCGACGGCTTCGTTCAGCAACGACCGCGCGATGACGGGTATGTGGCTCCGTGCGTTGCCGATGATCAGGAGCCTGTTCCACGGCAGCCGCGCCGCGGTACCGATGATCGGGCTGCTCAAGCCGGGACCGAGCACGAAACCGGGCCGCACCAACGTTAGTTTGACGCCCGGGGGAACCTCGCGTTCGATCACCTGATCGGTAGCCGTTTTCAGCGAGCCGTAACTACCCTTCCGTTCCGGCACGTCTTCCACTTCCGCCAGCTCATGCACCAGCTTGACCGATGCTTTGTAGGAGCTTACCGAGGAGATATGGATCAGGTGCCGCGCGCCGCTCGAACGGCAGAGCGTCAGCAGCGATCGGGCGAACGTGACATTGGAGAGAATCGCCTCGTCTTTCAACAGGATATAGTTGATGATCGTGTCGAACTGGCGGCGAAGGCGCGAATTTTCGTGGATCTGATCGACCGGGCCGGTAACCACTCCGGCTTCATTGCCGGAGATCGGACCTCGATTGAAGCACACGACTTCGTGCCCTGCGTTACGGAGCAATGGGACGAGCCCCTGCGAGGCAAAACTGTGGTGGCCACAAAGCAGAATTCTCATGCGTGGGAACCGTCATAGCACGGAAAGGGTAATGTAAGCGCGTGACCGCGGAAGGTCCACTTGCGCAGGCAGCGGCCGGGCTAGAGGTGGCTAGAGGTTCCCTTCAACTACACGCGCTTCCCCCTGGGCAACCTCATGATGGCAGTTGCCCGGAAGCCGGCCTAGCTGGCCAAGTCGCTCCAGTGTGGCCGCCACCGGGATGCTCGCGCAAGACGATGAACCGCCTGCTCACACGCAATCCCGCCGCTGTCACCCCGCAGCAACTTCCGCCGGTCGCGCGGAGCGGAGGGGTGCGCATGCTGCTGATCAACTCGAACAACCTTGGTTTTTCCACGCAGGCGGCGCAGCTCCGGGTTGCGACCCAGCGTCGGGACGACGTCGACGCCGTTCACGTTGACGTCGTGCATCCGACGTGGGCGCGCGTGCTTGGGAAGACCGTTCGGCCGATGCGGGGGTGGGACTTGTCAGCCTGGCGCTACCTCCTGATGTATCGGCACATCGTGCGGCGATGGCTGCGGGGGCCGCTGCCGCTCGATCGCTTCGACGTGGTTCAGATTACCACGCAGGGGATCGGGATGGCGATCGCCGACCTCAAGGCGAGTGGCGTGCGGGGAACGAAGTTCGCCGTCTACGTGGATTCGACCGCGGCACTGGAAGTGCGGGAGTTTGGCTTTCCCGCGCTGGCGGCGGCGCCGATGCGGGCGGCGGAGCGACGGATCTTCGACGCGGCCGACCTCGTCGTGTGCATGAGCCGTTGGGTGGCCGCGTCGCTGGCCGGGGACTACGGCGTTCGGCCTGAGCGCCTGTTCGCGGCGCCGGGGTGTGTCAACATCCCCGCCGCCCGCCCGTCGCCGCCGGGCGAGGGGCAGTTGCCGCGGATCTTGTTCGTCGGCAATGACTGGCGCCGCAAAGGCGGGCCACGACTGCTCGCGATGCACCAGAAGCACTTTGCGGACCGGGCGGAGTTGCACGTCGTCTCGGCGGCTGCACCGCACAGAGCGTCAGCGGCGACGGAGCGGAACGTCGTATGGCACGGCCGTGTGCCGCGCGACCGGCTGCTGGGTGATCTCTTGCCGGCCATGGACCTGCTCGCGTTGCCCACGGCGACCGACATGTCGCCGTGGGCGGTGCTGGAG